>JAPPED010000026.1 GCA_028824295.1 Rhodospirillales bacterium
TGCCGGGCGGCAGGCGGAAGCGGACGTTCCAGAAATTCTGCGATGGTGGCGTCGATCTGGCCGCGGCGCCGCAACGCGGTCGTGATCAGCGCGCGGGCGAAGGCCCGGTCACGGTCGTCCAGGCCGGGCAGCAGGGTCGACGCCGCCAGCGCCTCCTGCAGCGCCACATTCCGAAACAGCACCGACGACAGGACAGCTGCCGCGGCCTGCCGAGCCCGCAGCAGCTGCTTCGGATCCCCGGATGATCCGGACCTCTGACCGTGGCGGCGCCCGTCCGACCTAGCGGCGCGGGACCCGGGTGATGGTGCCGGCCGACGGGGGAACTTTGCCGCTGCCTCGCGTCCCGGTCGACCCGGCGGGCCTTGCCGTGTTCGATCACCGGGCGCCCGGCGCGGGCGACCAGCGGCAGTCTGCCGACCGTTATCGTCCCGCCGCCGGTCGCGCTCGGGGCCACGGCGATCCTTGTCGCCTCCGGTGCGTGCGGTGCGCGCCGGTGGGTTGGCGGCCGCTTCCCCGCCGGTCTGCCGGTGCCTGCCTGCAGCATTCCGGGCATGCTGCCGGCGAGCGGGCGGGCGGGCGCCGGGCGCATCGGCTCGCTGCTTGTTCCCCCAGACACGCCGGGACGGCCCGGTGTCGCCGGCGCGGTGCACAGGATCGGTCCTTCGCCCGCCCGCGCCGCCAGCGGCGCGCTTGGGCCGGGACCGCGCCATATCGGGCGGCTTGCCTTGGGAGTCTCGGGACGGACCCCTGGCCCGCCGCACCGCCCGATCGCCTGTGCTTGACCTGTCCCGACCGGGTGCGCCCTCAGAGTGCCGTCCGCGATCGCCACGGGAACCGGCGGCAGCGCTCCCGGAATCACGAGGTCCGGACCCGCGCCGCGGCTTGCGGACGCCGTCCCGAGGTTGGTGAACGGACGTCGGTCGCGCCTTCTTGGGCGAATGCTTGGCCTGCGCCTCGCGCCCCGCCTGATCCCTTGAGCGGCCGTCGCGGCGCCGGCCGGCAGCTTCTGCGTCCGAAGGGGGACGCGGTACATGCTTTGGCATGGCAGAGCCCTTAACCGCGTCTCACCTTAGGGTAGCATGCGCCGTCGGGCTGATCGGCGGCAGGCTCATCGACGGCCCCGACTCCCCCCGCAGCGGCTGCCGATCGGAGAGCCCGCGACGATGAATCTCGGCCTGGTACGACTGATCACGCTGGCGTGCACCGCGTACCTGCTCTCGCAGTTCTACCGGTCATCGGTGGGCGTGCTGGCACCGGATCTGATGAGCCGGCTGTCGCTCACGCCTGAGGAGCTCGGCCGCCTGGGAGGGATTTTCTTTCTCGCGTTCGCATGCGCGCAGTTGCCGCTCGGCGTGCTGCTCGACCGATACGGACCCCGCAAGACAACCTCCCTCGTGCTGGTGGGAGCAGCGCTGGGGGCGTTCCTGTTCGCCACCTTCACGGAATTCTCCGGCCTGTTGGCCGGACGCGCCCTGATGGGAGCAGGCTGCTCGGTCGGACTGATGGGATCACTGGTCCTGTTCTCCCGGTGGGTACCGTCGCGCCGGTTCGCGACCATGGCCGGGCTGGTCCTCGGGGTCGGGGGTTTCGGCGGCATCCTCGCCACCACGCCGCTTGCAGCCGCCTCCGCCTGGGTGGGCTGGCAGGGCGTCTTCATCGGCATGGGAGCCATCACGCTGGTGGTGGCGATGGTCTTCTGGCTGACCGTCCGCGACACGCCGGACGGCACGCCATTTCAGAAGACTCGAATCGGCGGCCGGGAGGACAACGTGCTGCGGGGATTTCTGGAGATCCTCACCACGCGCGATCTGTGGTTCATGTTGCCGATTTCGTTCGTCGGGTACGGCGGGCTGCTGGCGATCCTCGGACTCTGGGGGGCGCCCTACCTGAAGGATGTACAGGGCCTTGGCGACATTGACCGGGGGAATGTGCTGCTCGCCACCGCTGCCGCCTGGAACGTGGGCTGCATCCTGTTTGGCCGCGCGGACCGGCTGTTCGACACCCGAAAATGGACGGCGGTCGCCGGCTGTTGCGGCCTCGCGCTGGTGATCTCGGTCATTGCCGTGATCCCCCAGGTACCGCTGTGGCTCAATCTCGTGCTGTTCGGGGTGCTGGGTCTGGTCGGAGCCTTCAGTGTCCTCCTGCTCGCCCACTACCGCGCCCTGTTCCCGGTCAGGCTGGTCGGCCGGGCGCTCACCTTCACGAATTTCTTCAATTTCGGCGGCGTTTTCGTGCTGCAGTGGACGACCGGCCTCGTGCTGTCCAGCCGGGGAGGGACCGCGTCGGGCGCGCCGCCGGAGGCCTATACCACGGCCTTCCTGATGATCGCCGTCGTCCTGACGCTGGCAACGTTCGCATACCTGTTCGCACGCGACTACCGGCCCAGCTCGGAGATTCCCGGATGATCAGCGAACGCCGGGCAATTCGCCTACAGTAGCCCGCGTCATGAATTCGCCCCCCGCCAACGCCCTTGTGACCGGCCAGCGTATTCTGGTCAGTGCCGCAGCCGCCGGCATCGGTCGCGCCATCGCCGAGACCCTGCACCGGCATGGTGCGCGGGTGCATGCCTGCGACGTCGACGAGGCGGCCTGTGCGGCGTTCCGTGCCGCCAATCCCGACATTTCGATGGCGCGCTGCGATGTCGCCGACGCCGACCAGGCGCTCGAATGGGTGGAAGACGGCATTGCCCGCCTGGATGGGCTCGACGGACTGGTGAACAACGCGGGCATCGGCGGCCCGACCGGGCGGATCGAGGACTTGGACCCCGCCGACTGGAAACGCACGATCGACGTGGACCTGAACGGGATGTTCTACGTGACCCGGGGAGCCGTGCCCGCGCTACGTGAGTCCCGCGACGGGTCCGTGGTCAATCTCTCCTCGCTCGCGGGCAAGTTCGGGTTTGCGGGCCGGACCCCGTACGCCGCCGCCAAGTGGGCCGTTGTCGGGTTCACCAAGTCGTTGGCGCGCGAACTGGGCAACGCCGGCGTTCGCGTCAACGCCATCCAGCCCGGCAACGTTGAGGGGCCACGGATCGATCGGGTCATCGCCGCCAAGGCCGAACTCCGTGGCGAGTCCCCGGAGGCTCTGCGGGAACGGGTCTGCGAGACGATCTCGCTCGGCCGGTTTGTCACGGCACAAGACATCGCGGATACGGCGCTATTCCTAATGTCCCCGCTGGCCCGCAATGTCTCCGGACAAATCATCGCCGTTGACGGCGATACGCAGATGCTGCTCTGAGTCATGCAGGAACGACCCGTCATCGCAGTCGTCGGCAGCGGCCTGGTGGGGCGCGGCTGGGCGGTCGTGTTTGCCAGGGCCGGCTGTTCGGTCAGGCTGTGGGATACCCAACCCGGCCAGGCCGACAAGGCCGTGCACGGAATTGCGGGCGAGCTGGACGGACTGGCGGAACTCGGACTGGCCGGCGAGGACCCTCCGTCCGAAGTGCTCGGGCGGATTGCGGTCGCGTCAACCCTGGAGGCTGCGCTGGACGGGGCGGCCCACGTGCAGGAATGCACGCCTGAGGTCCTTGCGACGAAACAGGCCGTCTTTGCCCAGCTCGATGCGGCCTCTGCTCAAGACACCGTGCTCGCCAGCTCGACGTCGGGCATTCAGGCCTCGCTGTTCTCGGAGTCGCTGACGGGGCGGAGCCGCTGTCTTGTCGCCCATCCCCTGAATCCCCCGCATCTCATCCCGCTGGTCGAACTCGTGCCTGCGCCGTGGACCGATCCTGCCGTCGTCGAGCGGACCCGCGTGCTGATGGAGGGAGTCGGGCAGGCAACGGTCACCCTGAAGAAGGAAGTGCCCGGGTTCGTCGTGAATCGGTTGCAAGGGGCCTTGCTGCACGAGGCGTTTCGGCTGGTCCAGGATGAGGTCGCCGATGTGGCCGACGTGGACGCGGCGGTGGAATCGGGATTGGGCCTGCGATGGTCGTTCATGGGGCCCTTTGAAACCATCGACCTCAATGCGCCTGGCGGGATCGCCGACTACGTCGCTCGCTACGGCCAGCTGTACCTCGACCTGGCGCGCGACGGCGGACCACCGCGGCCCTGGGAGGCCGAGCTCGCCCGAAGCCTGGAAACCGACCGGCGCAAACAGCTGCCGGCCGACCGGCTTGACGAGCGCGCACAATGGCGTGATCGGCGACTGGCGTTGCTCGTGGCCCACAAGCTGCGGCACGCTTCGGACCCCGACACCTGAACGGAGACCACGAACATGGCCACGTCCGCTGCCCCGCCCCCTGAAGCTGCACCTTCCGGGCGTCCCCGGCGCAAGGTCATCGTGACGTGCGCGGTGACCGGCTCGATCCACACCCCGTCGATGTCGCCGCACCTCCCGGTCACGCCGGACGAGATCGCGACCCACGCGATCGACGCGGCGGAGGCCGGCGCCTCGATCATCCACCTCCACGCCCGCCAGGCAGACGACGGGCGTCCGACGCAGGATCCGGAGGTGTTCCGCCAGTTTCTCCCGAGAATCAAGCAGAGCTGCAACGCCGTCGTGAACATCACGACGGGCGGCGCGCCGCGAATGCCGGTAGCGGAACGCATGCGTCCGGCGGTCGAGTTCGCGCCGGAAGTCGCATCGTTGAACATGGGCTCGATGAATTTCGGCCTGTTTCCGATGCTGAAGCGCTACGACTCCTTTGAGCACGCGTGGGAGCGCGAGGCCCTGGAATCGAGCCGCAGCAACGTGTTCCAGAACAGCTTCGAGGACATCGAGAACATTCTCCGCGCCTGCAGCGGGAACGGGACCCGCTTCGAGTTCGAATGCTACGACACGAGCCACCTGTACAACCTGTCGTACTTCCTGGATGAAGGGCTCGTGCAGCCGCCACTGTTCATCCAGACCGTGTTCGGAATCTTCGGCGGAATTGGGACCCACCCTGAAGACATCGCGCACATGAAGCGGACGGCCGACCGGCTGTTCGGGGACGTGTGGCGCTGGTCCGTGCTGGGTGCCGGCGCCCATCAGATGCGCGTGGCGGCGTTTGCCGCCGCGCAGGGCGGCAACGTCCGGGTCGGACTGGAAGATTCGTTGTGGGACGGCCCGGGCCAGCTGGCGGAGAGCAACGCCGCCCAGGTCACCCGCGTGCGCAAGATCCTGGAGGGCCTGTCGCTTGACACCGCCACGCCGGACGAAGCGCGTGCCATGCTGTCGCTCAAGGGCGGCGACACCGTCCGCTTCTGATTCGATTTACCCCGTGGCTGAGGAGACCTGCCCATGAAATGCCGCGCCGCCGTTCTGCACAACATGGGGGAGCCGCGTCCCTACGCGGAGACCAAACCGGTCAAGATCGAGGAGATCGAACTTCTCGACCCGGGTCCCGGCGAGGTCCTGGTCCGGATGGTCTCGGCAGGGCTGTGCCACTCTGACCTGTCGGTCGTTAACGGGTCCAGGCCGCGCGACTTGCCCATGGTGCTCGGCCACGAGGGATCGGGGGTCATCGAGGCCGTCGGGCCAGGCGTGGATGAGCTCCGCGTGGGCGATCACGTAGTGTACGTGTTCGTCCCGAGCTGCGGCCATTGCGTGCCGTGCGCCGAGGGGCGCCCGGCGCTATGCGAACCGGGGGCCAAGGCGGCGGCGGCCGGGACGCTGCTGTCGGGGGGGCGGCGGATCAAGCTCAACGGGGAACCCATCAACCACCAGGTCGGCGTGTCGTGCTTCGCGGAGTACGCGGTGTCCAGCACCCGTTCACTGGTCCGCGTCGACCCCGAGATTCCCCTTGACCAGGCTGCGCTGTTCGGATGCGCCGTGATTACCGGCATGGGTGCGGTCGTCAATACCGCGAAGGTGCGCCCCGGCGCCACGGTGGCCGTGATCGGTCTCGGCGGGACGGGCTTAGCTGCCGTGCTCGGTGCCCGCGCCGCGGGCGCCAGCCGGGTCATCGGTCTCGACCTGCTCGACAGCAAGCTCGAATCGGGTCGCCAGATCGGCGTCGACGACGCCGTGAACGCCGGCGACCCCGACGTCATCGAGACCGTACGCGAGATGACGGCGGGCGGCGTCGAGTACGCCTTCGAGTGCGTGGGTTCGGCCAAGGCGATGGAACTCGCCTACGCGATCACTCGGCGCGGCGGCACCACGACCACCAGCGGCCTGCCGCCTCCCGACGCGAAGATCGCCGTGCCGCACGTGCAGCTCGTCGCCGAGGAGCGGACCGTCAAGGGAAGCTACCTCGGGTCCTGCGTTCCGCGGCGCGACATCCCTGCCTACATCGAGCTCTTTCGGGCGGGCCGACTGCCCATCGACCGGTTGGTCAGCGACCACCTTCCGCTCGACAAGATCAATGAGGGCTTCGATCGCCTTGACGACGGCGATACGATTCGGCAAATGATAGCGTTCTGATCAGGATACCGGAGCCGTCATGCGGAGTTCCCACAACGCCGAACGGGCAGCCCGGGTGGATCTGGCCGCCGCGTATCGGCTGGCCGACCATTACGGGCTGTCGGAGGGCATTTGCAATCACCTGACCCTGGCCGTGCCCGACGAGGAAGACCGCTACCTGCTGATCCCGTTCGGCATGCACTGGTCCGAGGTCACGGCCAGCGCGTTGCTGGTCGTCGACGGGGACGGAAACGTCGTCGACGGGGACGGCCTCGCGGAACCCACCGCATTTCTGATTCATGGTGCCGTGCACCGCGCGCGGCCGGACGCCGCCTGCGTGATGCATACGCACATGCGCGCGGCGCTCGCGCTTTGCATGATCGATGACGGCGGGTTGCACATGGCCGACCAGAATGCGTGCCGGTTCTTCGGCCGCACCGCGACCATGACTGACTTCGACGGGGTGGTGCTGGACGAAGTCAAGGCCGCCCCGATCGTCGACGCGATCGGCGACTGCAACGTGCTCTTCATGGCCAACCACGGCGTCCTCGTAACCGGCCGGACGGTCGCGCGCGCCTGGGAGGACCTGTACTTCCTGGAGCGCGCATGCGCCGCGCAAGTCGCGGCGATGTCAACCGGGAGGCCGCTCAAACGGGTGCCAGATTCGGATGCTGCCGCGATCGCCGCGGACGTGACCCGCGAGGCCGAATCGGGCCTCTGCACGGCAGACAAGTTCTTCAGCGCGTCGAAACGACTGCTGGATCGTTGCAACCCGGGATATGACGCCTGACCGACCGCGCCCTGCGGACATCCGTCGCCGTCAGTAGATCTCATCCTCGAAGCCGCGCACCGTGGCGCCCGCCGATTCCGGGCCGGTGCCGCGCGCGAACGCCTCGAAGATCACCCGTTGCGAATCCGGCGCCGGTCGCCGGCCAGTCTCCGCATCGATCCGCACCATGTCGACACCGTCCGGAATCCGAAACGGGGATGCCGCCCCCTCGGCCAGCGCCCGTTCCATGAAGGCTCCGAAAATGGGTGCGGCCACGCGGCCGCCGCTTTCCCCGCGACCCAGGTTCCGTGGCTGGTCGTAGCCGACAAATACGCAGACGACGAGGTTCGGCGAGAACCCCACAAACCACGCATCGAGGAAGTCGTTCGTGGTGCCGGTCTTGCCCGCCAGCGGGATGCCAATGTCCGCCAGGCGGCGCGCGGTCCCGACCTCGACCACTCCCTTCAGCATCCACGTCACCTGAAACGTATTGACCGGGTCAGCCACGGGGATGCCGAGCGGCGGCAAGCCCGGCGGCAATTCCGATTCGACTTCGCACGCCGGACAGCGCCGCGTGTCGCGGCGGTGGATCGTGCGGCCATGCCGGTCCTGCACGCGTTCGACGAATGCCGGTTTGATCCGCCGGCCACCGTTCAGCAGCGTCGCGTACGCTGACGCAAGCGCCAGCGGCGTGGTCTCGGTCGTACCCAGCGCCGTGGCCAGAAACGGCTGCGGCAACCCCAGCCCGAAACGTTCGGCGACCTCGGCCACACGTTCCACCCCCAGGGTGTTGGCCAACCGTATGGTCATGACATTCCGGGATCGCTCCAGTCCGTCCCGGAGCGTTCGCGGGCCATAGAACCGACCAGCCGCATAGTTCTGAGGGCGCCATTCCTCCAGGTGCGGTCCCTGATCGATCACCAGCGGCGCGTCGAGGACGAGGCTCCCCGGCGTCAGACCGTCTTCCAGGGCCGCCAGATAGACAAAGGGCTTGAAGGCCGAACCGGGTTGACGCTTGGCCTGCGTGGCCCGATTGAACCCGAACTCCCCCTCACCGTAGCCGCCGACGAGCGCCAGCACCCGCCCGTTCCTGGGATCGAGCGCCACGAGCGCACCTTCGACCTCGGGGAGCTGGCGCAGCGCCGGCTGCCGCTCCTCGGCGCTGCCCAGCATCTCCACCAGCATCACGTCGCCCGGCACCAGGAGTTCGGCGGGATTCCCGTCTTCGCCGCCTTCTAGCGCCCAGGCCATGTCGCCCCGTGTCATGTCCATGACGGCACCGCCCGCCAGCCCGACACGGGCGGCCTGGCCGTCAACTTCCAGCACCACGGCGGGTTCCAGGTGGGGCGGAATCCATACCGGCCGGATGCCCGGATCGGACAATTGCCCGGCCCAGTCGGTTCCTTCCGGGTCGTCGATGGTCCATACCGGCCCCCGGTAGCCGTGCCGCCGGTCGTACGCCTCCAGCCCGTCCCGAAGCACGTCGGTCGCAATCTGCTGCAGCGTGGGCTCAAGCGTGGTCGTCACCGTCAGACCGCCCTGATAGAGGGCTTCCTCACCCATCGAGTCGGCGATCCATCGTCGCACTTCCTCGGCAAAATGCGGGGCGGCGATCAGAGCGTCCCGGCCCTCCCGTGCCACTGACGTGAGCGGTTCCGCCCGGGCAGACGATGCGGCCTCGGCGGTAACGAAACCCTCCTCGGTCATCCGCCGCAGCACATAGGCGCGCCGCTCGAGCGCCGCCTCGCGCCGCAATTCCGGGTGGTAGTTGTTGGGGCCTTTCGGCAGCGCCGCCAGGTACGCCATTTCCGCCAGGGACAGCTCGTCCAGGGACTTGTCGAAGTAGTTGCGCGCCGCGGCGGCCACCCCGTACGAGCGGAGCCCGAGGTAGATCTCGTTGAGATAGAGCTCCAGGATGCGTTCCTTGCTGAGCACGCGTTCCATGCGGAGCGCGAGCAACGCTTCCTTCACCTTCCGTTCAATCGAGACCGTTCGCGTCAGCAGGAACGTCTTTGCCACCTGCTGGGTGATCGTCGAGGCACCGATCAGGCGGCGGTCGTCCGCGATGCGGCGGGCGTTCTGGACGACGGCTCGCGCAATGCCGACGTAGTCCAGCCCTGAATGCGTCCAGAAGTTCCTGTCCTCCGCCGCGATGAAGGCATTCGCCACCTGCTCCGGGATCGAACGGATCGGCACGAATTGCCGGTCCTGCTCCGCGTAGCGGCCGAGTGGCTGACCGTCGGCAGCGTAGGTGCGCGACGTTTCCGCCGGCTCGTAATCCAGGAGCTGCCGGTATTCGGGCAGGCCCTGCCCGAATTGGCTGAGCACGACGATCACCGCGACGATGCCGACGGCCACCCCCAGCAGGCCGGCCAATCCGAAGCCGACCGCAAGCCTGCGCGTCCACCTTCGCCAGCGGCTCGGCGGTGCCTGGTGCTCGGGCTTTAGTCCGGAGGTGCGCCGGAACAGCGCTGCGTCGTTGGGATCAACCGATAGTGGCACGCGCAGCTCCCAGCCCGTCGAACACTCCCTCCACCTCGGCCCCGCGCTCAACCCACTGAATGGCGGTCACGCTGCCCAACAAGACAAACTCACCCGCCCGCAGCGTGCCGCCACAGGCCGAGGCGTGGGAAGCGAGCCAAGCCAAGGCGTTGAGCGGATGCCCCAGGATGTCGCTTCCACGTCCCTCAGAGCACGTCTCCCCGTTGATGCGCACTTCCCCTGCGAGAGCAGCCAGGTCGAGCTCCGCGGTCAGCTTTCTCGCCGGGCCCAGCACCGCGGCAGCGTCAAAGAAATCGTCGGCGATCAAGGTCGGTGTATCCAACTCGGCCCGGTCCACGTAGCGGTCGTCCACGATCTCGATCGCTGGCATGATCTCGTCTACCACGTCCACCATGTCTTCGCCTCGGAAGGGCCCGTCAGCGGCATGAAGCGTGGAGCGGAGCCGCACGGCAATCTCGACCTCCACACCAGGCCGGATGAAATCGGCGTGGCGGAAAAGACCGGACCCATGATGGACGTTGGCGCCCATGACCCCGCCGCCCGCGGGATGACCGATACCCAGGTAGCGCTGCATCTGGGCGTTGGTGCATCCGATCTTCCAACCGGCCCGCTGGCCGAATCCCGCCGCCGTGAGTTCCTGGTGCAGTGCATGCTGGACGGCATACGCCGTCGACTCGTCGCGCGGCCGGAGGCGCTCGGGGAGGGCGGCGAGGGGGTGACACTCCAGTCGGTGGCGCGCGATCCACGCGGCGGCCTCACGAACCGGGTCAGCGGCGGGGGCAGAAGTCATCATGGACTAGTCATGGTGCGGATTGCCGCTGAGGTCAATCCTTTGCGGCATCGTCAACAACCGGCTCCTGACGGATGGTCGCCAACATGAGCACCAGGAGCGCAAACAGCCCCCCGAACAGCGGTAGGTCACCCATCCTTGCGTGCAGTGGCGGCTTCTCGGGCACCGGCAGAGGGTGGTCGATCACACCACGCTGACCCAGTGCCAGTCGAGCAAGAATGCGGCCGCGCGCGTCGATCACGGCGGATATACCGGTGTTCGCGGCCCGGACGACCGGCAAGCCCTCCTCGACGGCTCGGAGGCGGGCCTGAACAAAGTGCTGATAGGGCCCCGAGGTGCGCCCGAACCATGCGTCGTTGGTCACGTTCAGCAGCCAAGCCGGCCGCTCCGGCCCTCCCGTCGACGTAGGAAAGATGATCTCGTAGCAGATCGCGGGTGCCGCCGGCGGGAAGCCCGGAATGGATACACGGGCGCGCGCATCAGCAGCCTGCATCCCGCGTCCCGTTACCGGTCGCAGAACGTCGGGCAGCCACGCTGCAAGCGGGAGAAACTCTCCGAATGGCACGAGGTGCACCTTGTCATAAAACGCTTCCACCTGGCCGTCTGGAGCCAGGAAGAACAAACTGTTGAACACTGCGCCATCGGCCGGACGGATCCTGAAGCCGCCGGTAGCGAGCCGGACTTCACCGGGGATTGCCTGCTGGACGTCGCGAACATTCCGCCGAATATCCTCCCGCCCCGTCGGATCGAATGGCACGACGGCCTCCGGCCAGATCACCAGCTTCGGGGGCGGGTCCGCAGGCGGCGTCCGCGAGGTGGCAACGTACTGCCGCAGGTTGTCGTCGAACCGGCCCGCGTCCAGCCGGGCAGCCTGCGGAACGTTGCCCTGGACGATCCGCACCACGGGACCCTCGCCCAGATCGAGGGTCCGGACATTGTCCCGCAGGAAGCCGAGAAAGAGCACGGCCGCTAACGGGGCGGGCAGCAGCAGCCCCAACCGTAACCGGCGGCTGGCCAAGGCGGCAGGCGCCAGCGCCGCGAACACTGTCACGGCCCCAAGACCGTGCGTGCCTATCCACGCCGCCGGCTGCAGGGTTTCGACAGAAAAGGCCCAGACCTGGCCCGTGAGATTCCACGGGAAACCGGTCAACAGCCAGCTTCGAAGTCCTTCGGCGAGAATCCACGCCGCGCCGAGGGCGACCAGTCGACGGGGCAGCGAGTCGAGAGTCCGGGCCACCAATGCCGCCGACGCCGGAAACACTGCGAGTCCGGCCGACAGTCCCGCGACGCCGATGCCGCCGGCGATCCAACCGAACTGCCCCGTGTAGACGAATGAGGCACCGATCCAGTAGAGCCCTGCCGCGAACTGACCGAATCCGAAGGCCCAGCCAGTCCAGAAGGCCCGGCGAAGCCCGCCGTTGTTGATCAGCCAGGCCAGTACCGGAAACGAAACCAATAGCACCGGTACGGCGTGGATCGGCGCGAACGCCGCTGCAGAAGCCGCGCCGGCCAGCATCGCCGAAGCCGCGCGGAGCACGCGGCTTTCCGAAATCCGACGTGGAATCGAGCGGCCGCTCCAGGGCATCTCAGGACTCTTGACGACGGGGCGCGAGACGCACGGAGAAGATCATGGGGCAGCGGTCAGTCACGGACCGTGCTGCACTGCCACACGGTACCATGGTTGCCGGCGCGGCCGAATGCTCCAACAGAAGGGCGCGAAGATCAGGATCCCGGGGTGGCGCGGCACCCGGAAGACGACGGCGCGCACCAGTTCTGGGCCGGGCCGACGCAAGCTCAGCATGCGCAGCGTCGGCCATCTCCCCGTGGTGCATTCGTCCATACGTGCGCGGCGCGCCGATGGCCCTCCCCGGGTTTGTTGCGTCAGCACCGCTTCGTTGGCACACTCGCCATCTCCGACTTCCAGCGCTGGTAACCAAGTACCACAGAGGCGAAACAGGTAGGTGCCAACGTGGTACTGTCCTGCATGCGTCGGAGAACACACGGGGCCCCTTCGTCTAGCGGTCCAGGACGCCGCCCTCTCACGGCGGAAACAGGGGTTCGATTCCCCTAGGGGTCACCAAGCCGTCTCGAGCCCGCCTGGCAACGTGTCAAACACCACATAAGTTGTCGCCGTTTGTCCCTCTATGGGTGTTTGTCCGTTTGTGCTGGTGAGGGTCCGAAAGCTAGCTAAGCGGGTTCCGTCAACGGCACGACGAGGCATTAGGACTCGTGAACCCGCCGGACAGGTGCTCGGCGGACGCCGCCGGGATCCTCACGCTCTACATGCGCCTTGGAACGGATACCGAACCTGCACACCTGTCCATCACGAGCCTCGGCGCGTGGGAGGGGGAGACGACCGATCTCACGCGGAGCCTGTCGCAGGTCTCATTCGGCGTGCGGCACGCCAACTGGGTCACCATGCCGTGGACGACGGGCGTGGAACCCGCCCAAGCCCTTGCCGACAACTCACGACTGCAGGGAACCGCGGCTTGGAACGGGGATCTGATCGGCTTCACGCCGACGCTCGACGGCGCGCAGGGCGATGCGGAGATCAGCGTGAACCTCGGCACCATGAACGGGCGGGCCGATTTCACCGGGCTCGAGAACGAGGACGGCTCCACGTGGGGAGACGGGGATCTCAGCTACGCCATCACCGTCGGCGCGAACTACCTACGGAGCACTGGGGGCGACACCGGGACCGTCAACGGGCAATTCTACGGCCCCAACCACGAAGGCGTGGGTGGATCGGTTGAGCGCGTCGATCTCACGGCCGCCTTCGGCACCAGGAGGCAGTAACTTGCACGACCCCGCCTTAGGCGACAGTCGGGCCTACCAACTTGCGAGAAAGGCGGTGCTCATGAGCAATGAAGTGGCCGAGTATCCTCCTCCTGGCAGAGGAGGCAGTCGAAAACGTCACAGCCCATTGGCCTTACGGTGGGAAATCCGGCACGTTGTAGTAGACGAGATTGGTCCTGCGCGCGCAGGAGCGACCCAAGATGCGGCATCAAACTTGAGCGCGCCTCGACTCTTGTCGGACGTAACACACCGCCCGCTGCTGCCGCCTTCCGGGAAGGCTTCGGCGTCCCTCCGGGTGGTCCTGTGTCAGACGCCGTCCCGCCGAACACCCGGAGCCAAGCGTCGGGCGACGGACGGGCCGGTCGCGGCCTCGCCAGGCCTCATCGCACCGCCAGCCGGTACCGATGGGCGCGGGCCCTGCGGGCTCGGCCGCGCGGCCCTTGTACGCCGCTCAAGGTAACCATTTTGTGTTCATCACGGATCCCACAATATCCGAACGGTAAATATTGCGCCATTTGACGGCAGTAACCGGGACTTTGGCGGGCGAAGCGGGTTAACATCACGCTGGGCACGCGCGGGTCGGCGAGACGCCCGGAGCTCACCGGGAGTCTGCCCGGACCGGCGCGTGTCGGTTAGTCACTGTGTAGACGGGGGCCGTCATGGAGCTTGGCAATCTGGCGCAGCACGCGGGCTGCCATCTCCCTATCTGAGGGACCCTTCCAGGCCGAGCACGAGACGCCGTGACCATCGGCACACATCTCACTCCGCGACCTGCGGAGATTCCGAGCGCCTATATCGACGGCTACGCCAGGGGCCGGGCGGCCGACCCCGAGCGGTCCGCCAACTATGTCGCGCACACCACGATCGGGGACCCCCTGGCTGACGCGATGATCGCGGATCTCCTCCGCCTCGGGCCGGATGAGCAAGCCAGGCTGATCAGGCTCGGCATGCACGATCGGGACCGCACCGCGCTTCGCGGCGCACCGGCCTCTGTCAGGGCGTTCTTCGAGCACTGTCGCAAGCCACCGGAATGGCTTGACCTGACATCGTTCCAGCCGGGCTGCCGCATGTTCCACCGGAATACGCGGCTGATCCTCGCGGGCATGGTGGGCGGCGTGCTCGTGGAGGGGTTTTCCACGAACATCGCCAAGTCGTTCTTCATCACCGGCAGGCTACGCGACCAGGGCACGCGGCGCCTCAAGCAGAACAACCGCCACATGCTGGAGATCTTCATGCCTGGCGGCATGGAGAGGCACGCCGACGGATGGACGCACTCCGTACGGGTGCGGCTGGTACACGCCAAGATCCGGTGCCTTCTGAGCGAGTCCGGTGAATGGGACATCGGGGAACTCGGCACGCCCATCAGCGCGGCGCATACCGGCTTCGCCATCGCGGCCTTTTCCGCCAGGTCGTTGAGGCACCTGACAAGACTCGGCGGATCCTTCAGCGACGAGGAACGCAAGAGCTTCATGGCGGTCTGGCGGTACTCCGGCTATCTGATGGGCATCCCGGAAACCATCCTGTTCCGGGACGAAACGGACGCGCTGCGGATCTTCGACACCGGCCGCATGTGCGAACCTTCGCCTTCGATGGAATCGATCGCCCTCGCGTTGTCCCTTATCAATTCCGCGCCGCTGTTCGCTGGACTGACCGAACGGGACGCACGCCAGAAACTGGCTGGCTACATCGCGCAGATCTCGCGCGCGCTGATCGGCAATGCGTTGGCCGATGAGCTCATGTATCCAGCGAGCCCGACCCTGGGGATCCTGTGGAAGTTCCGGCTGCTGAACCGGATCGAGGCCATTCGGAACAGGTTGAACCCGAGCCGTGCCGCCGCTACCTCCAACATGATGACCATCCTTGATGCGTCGATGTACGACAAGGAGGGGATCAGCTACAGATTGCCCGACCATGTCTACGCGGAACAATCCAAAGAGTGGTGAGAATTGCGGGCCGCCAGGGACTCACCGGTCAGGTGCGTTCGGGATGATCCGGTCGGGCCGGCTCCGTGTCCGGGAGCCGGAGCGGCAGCGCCTGCGACAAACGTGGAAACCCCTGCCGTCCGCGGGCCGGCTACCGCCTGACCGGTCTTCGCCATCGGGCTGCCTCGCGCGAGGATCCCGGCGGCGTCGATCGCCGGCAGCGAGCCGTCGAGGCGGAACCAGCTGTCGGCCATGTTCGAGTCCGGGGGAGTCCTCCTGGCTTGGGTGACCATGCTGACCTACCGCTGACAGAGGAGGCAGTCGTAAACGTCACAGCTAATTGGTCGTACAGCGAGAAATCCGACAGATTACGGTAGACGAGACTGGTCCTACGCACGCTGGAACTACCCAAAATGCGACATCAATCGTGAGCGTGCCTCGACTCTTTATCCGATGTTTCACACAACGTTGCGAACCGCCAAACAAATCGAGTCAGTTTGCACCCTCGAGCTCCCGCGCCCGTTTGTGCGGAAAGCCGCCGGGATGGCCCCTGCACAACCGGGAACAACGAGAGCCGCGCGACCGCAGTTCAGGCTGCCCGGAACCGTCGGGCGGACGCCGGGCGCAGCTTTGCCAAGGCGGCGGCAACAGAACTTCCAAGCCAGGCAAATGCATCAGCGAATGCCTGGCTTCGCAGGTGGTGGGCACGAGCCACTGCCTGCTCGACTTCGGGCTGCGATGGGGTGCGGGATGTCGCAAACATGGATCTCACTCCGGGTTCGGGTTGCGTTGCGGAACAAGTTAGGCATGCTTCAGCTGATAACAATCCATCCTTGAAGCACAACATTGTTGCTTAAATTGCAAAGAACATGCCGACGCTGAACGCCCTCCGTTGTTTCACTGAGACCGTCGAGGCCGGAGGCTTTTCCGCCGCCGGCCGAAAACTCAGTGTCGCCCCCTCCTCGGTATCACGCCAGATCACCGCACTGGAGGACAGTGTCGGCGCCCAACTGCTGCTTCGCACGACTCGGAAACTCAGTCTCACCGAGGCCGGGCGGCTCTATTACCGACGCGTTGCACACATACTGGCGGACCTCGACGAAGCGACGACAGCGGTTTCCGATCTCGAGAGGGCGCCGCGCGGTGTTCTCCATGTCAACGCACCGATCGCCTTTGGAACCCGCCACATCGTTCCCGCGACGCCGGCGTTCCTGGCCCGCTTTCCCGAGGTACGGATCGAGCTCACCCTGACCGACAATTTCGTCGACCTGCTCGAGGTCGGCGCGGATGTCGCAGTACGCGTGGGCGAACTTGAAGACTCGAGCCTGATCGCCCGTCGGTTGGCCGCCAACCGCCGAATCCTGTGCGCCAGCCCCGATTATCTCGCTGGCGCCGGAACACCAGATCGGCCTTCCGATCTGATCGCCCACAACTGTCTCGTCTACACCCGTCATCAGGGGAATGTGGACTGGAATTTGGAGGGACCTGACGGACCCGCGGAAGTGCGTGTCACCGGGAGTCTGCGCACCAACAACACTGAAGCGCTCCATGCGGCGGCACTGGGCGGGCTTGGCATCGTGCTGCTACCGTCCTGGTTGGTCGGTCACGAAGTTCAGGCGGGGCGACTGGTTCAGATTCTCGGCCACTACCGGGCTTCCCCCTCAGCCCTCGACACATCCATCTATGCGCTTTATCCCGCCAACCGACATCTCTCCAGCAAGGTTCGGGCGTTCGTTGACTTCCTGGTGGAGCGCTTCAGCCCGGCACCCTACTGGGAAGAGGCGCCAGGCTAGCCCGCTGGGATCTGCCGCCCCGAGTACATTGCGGCTTCGCTAGGAACGCCTTCACGTGCAACCCCGCGTCTCGCCGCAACCGTTTCCGGGCGATACGCGGGCGCAGGCGAAGACCTGGGAAGAGCACTTCAAGTTTGATGCCGTTCTGGACAGCCCGTCCGTGATGGTTCGTCAATTCGCCGCAGCTGCCAACCTTGGCTTCCCAGCGACGCCACGCCGATGCAAGTACGTGGAAGATCGGTTCCCGAACCAGCAGCAGGCTGACTAGGCCCGAACAACTCTCTGAAACAGCGTTGGTGAATCCGCGCCAGTGTAACGCTGTTTCCCCCAGACGAATCGTTCCGGCGGCCGGACCCGGAATGCGGCGGCGATTCAGAATCCGCGTGTCTTGAAATAGTGATCCACGTAGTCCGCGATGGCGGTCATCAATTGGCGACGGTACTTGGCACTGGCAAGGAGCTTTGCATCCTTCGCGTTGGAGACGAAGCCCATTTCGATCAGCACCGACGGAATATGGAAGCCGCGCAGCACGGCGAAGTTTGCCTGCCGGTGTGGCCGCCGGAGGAGCCCAATTCCGCGTTCTCCGAGAGATGCGACCAGCGACTCGGCAAACTGCGCCGAGAGGTTGCGAGCCCCGGTACGGGTCAGATCCATCATCGCACTTTGGACCTGCCGGTCGTACGTTTGCAGGTTGGCCACGTCCAGCACCGCATCGACTGCATCCGCATCCCTGGCCAGCGTTTCGGCCAGGCGGTCCGACGCCTTGTCGGACAGCGTGTACGCGCTGAGGCCGCGGGTCCCGGGTCGCTTGACCGCATCAGCGTGCAACGACACAAACAGGTCGCCCTTCGCGCGGACAGAGATCTCGACCCGTTTGCGGAGCGGGATGTACACGTCGGTTTCACGGGTCAGCACGACCTTGTACTTCCGCTTCCGGAGGATCTCCCGCAACCCCTTGGCGGCCGCAAGCGTCAGGTCCTTCTCTCGCAGGGACCCCCGTATCGCACCGGGATCCTTGCCGCCGTGTCCTGCGTCGATGATGACGGTGAACGGCGTGTTGCGCGCGCGGGGTTCCGCCAGCCCCCCTTTCAGATCAAGAACAATCCGGTCCGGCCGATCACCGTCCGGCGGGAGCGTGAAGTGCCGGTGCAGGTGAAAAGCGCCCGCAGTATCGAACACCAGGCGGGTGACCTGAGCCTCGCGGCGGCCGACTCGAATGCGCTGCACGGCGCCAGCGGCCGAGACCCGGCCCAGCTCCCCGAGGCCGGCCGACACGTCAATCACGAGGCGATCCGGCTCCTGGAGCACGAAGGTCTCGTATGGAGCGGGCGCCGACAACTCGACGACAACCCGCGTGACGGCCTCAGCGTCCGTGCGCCCGCCCTCCGGCGCCCCGATCCGAACGTTGTCCACCGTTGCGCCCGCCGCCGCGCCCGCGTGCGCCAGCCCGATGAGGATCCCGAACCCGAGAGCAGCCGCACACGCACGCGACCGCGCCCAACCAGCGTACTGCAGCGCCCTCGACTTCTGACCGGCGGTCAGCACACGATCACCCAGGACCATATGACAACATGTGTTGTTGCATGGCTGGTATGTTCCAACGCAAGGGCCCCGTCTCGATACCAAGCTTGCGAAAATCCGCGAAACCTGCGATACTCCAAGTGAATAGCAGACAGTGCCAAGAGCGCGCGACTACGTGTCGCCCGGCGCTGCTCCGAAAGAATTTACCTAAGGGCGGCCCACGTAACGCCGGCCGCCAGCCTTCAATGTCCTAGCTCGTGCCAAGTTATATCGCAAACACGGCGCGCTGCCCTGCCGGACCGAACTTGAGCGGCGGGGGCACCACGGACATCGGCAAATCGCTCAACGAGTACCGGCCAGGTCTGACTGGACCGGGTTCACGACATTTCGCGGCTGCTGCCCCTGCTCGCAATGCAGGGGCTTATGCGCCGACCTGGAGTTTTCATGCCAAAACGAATGCTAATCGACGCGGCGCGCCCCGAAGAGACGCGTGTCGTCGTTGCTGATGGGGCCCAACTAGAGGATTACGATGTAGCACTCGCCTCACGCCCGCAGATCAGGGGCAACATCTACCTTGCCAAGGTGGTTCGCGTTGAGGCGTCGCTGCAAGCGGCTTTTGTCGACTATGGACACGAGAAGCACGGATTTCTGAGCTTCACGGAAATCCACCCCGACTATTTCCAGATTCCCGTCGCCGACCGCGAGGCCATCGTCGCTCGCGACAGCGAACTCGCGCGCCAGGAAGCTGAAGCCGAAGAATTGGATGACGATGGCCAGGAGGACATCGACGCCGCAGATACAGGAGAGGAACTGTCCGCGGACTCCGGCGAGGAAGACGAAGATCAAATCGCCGAAGGGGACAACCGCAGCGAGCGACCGCGGCGGCGCTTGAGCCGGCGACGGTCGGAAAAGCAGCGCCGGGCAGAACTGTACCGGAACTACCGGATCCAGGAGGTCATTCGCAACGGACAGCTGATCCTGGTCCAGGCCACAAAGGAACAGCGCGGCAGCAAGGGCGCCGTGTTTTCCAGCTACATCTCGCTGCCCGGCCGGTACACGGTGCTCATGCCCAACACCGCCCACGGCGGCGGCGTCAGCCGAAAGATCGGGGGCCCCGACGACCGCAAGCGCCTTCGAAAGGTCGTGAAGGACCTGGAGGTAGCGGAGGGCATGTCGGTGATACTCCGCACCGTCGCCAAGGGCCGCACCCGCGCGGAGATCCGCCGTGACTTCGATTACGTCGTCTCGCTCTGGTCCGACATCCGGGAAAAGACCCTCAACTCCGTCGGCGCGTCTCTAGTTCACCACGAAAACGACCTGGTCAAGCGTGCGGTGCGCGACATGTATCAGTCCGACGTGTCCGAGGTCATGGTCGCTGGCGAGGAGGCGTACAGACGGGCCAAGGAAATCACCAAGATCCTGTCGCCGTCGAAGGCACGTCATGTCAAGCTGTACCGCGGTGACCTCCCGTTCTACCACTCCTACGGTATCGAACGTCCGCTGGCCAGCGTCCATCGGCCGGAGGTCCGGCTGCCGTCCGGGGGGTCGATGGTCATCGCCCAGACGGAGGCACTGGTTACCGTCGACATCAACTCGGGACGCGCAATCCGCGAACGGCACATCGAAGAAACGGCACTCAAGACTAATCTTGAGGCAGTGGACGAGCTGGCGCGGCAGTTCCGGCTCCGGGATCTCGCCGGGCTCATCGTCATCGACTTCATCGGCATGGAGCGACGGCGCAACAACGAGCAGGTCGAGCAGCGCTTAAAGGAAGTCCTGAAGCAGGATCGCGCCCGCACCCATGTCGGTCGCATGTCGGAGTTTGGCCTGATCGAAATGTCGCGCCAGCGGCTCCGGGCCAGCATCCACGACACCCAGCACGAGCCTTGCGCCAACTGCCATGGCCACGGCTGGATCTACCGGCCCGAGGCGCACGCGCTGATGGTGATTCGCGCGCTGGAATGCGAGGTCGCGAATCATCGAGGCTGCCGGTTCCGCGTGTCGGTTCCTCCTGCCTGCGCACAATACCTGTCCGAAACCATGTGGCGGTCGGTGCACCAACTCGAGACGCAGTTTGAGGTCCGGATCGAAATCCAGGCAACGGCCGAACCGCTGGCCGACAATTATCTGCTTGAGGTCGTCCGCGCTGACGGCGCCAGTCTGTCGCTCAATCCGACACAGGCGAACGAACTGGACTCCGGATCCATCAAGCAGGGCGAGCGGAGCCGCCGCGGTGCGCGAAACCGGGCTTCGGCCCGGGATGAGGACGGCGCCGACGAGCGCCCGGCACGGTCCAGACGGGCCCGTTCGGCTCGTGCAGATGACAGCAGCCAGGACGGGGAAGAAGAGCGGCGTCTTCGGAGCCGAAACGGCAGGGCGTCGGCCCGACGCGCCAACGACGACGACAAACGCAGTGCCCGCAATGGGCGCCGGCGACCGATCGCCCGCGCTGATTTCGAAGATGACACCGAGGAGGGTTTCTCCGAACGCCGGCGCACGATGCCCGTAGCTCGCGACGAATACGATGAGGACGGCGACGAGGAACGCCGTCCCAGGGCGCGTCGCACCCTAGCGGGTTCTCCCAACGGGTACGACGACGAGGAAGGGCGACGTCGGTCCCGAGGCCGCCGCGGCCGGGCCGTCGAACGTGACCAGGCCGATGACGCTGCCGATGAAGATCGAACCCGTCGTGAACGTTGGTCCCGACCGGTCGATGATGACGACTACGACGTCGAAGAGGAACGCCGCAGGTCCGATCGGGGGGCTCGATACGCGGAACGTGACGCGGACGAAGATGACGACCTGATCAGGGACACCCGTTCCCGTCGACGGAGGTCACGTACGCAAATGCGCCAGGACGGTGACCACGATGCGGCCGACGCGCCCCGCGGGCGAGGCAGACGTGCACGGACGCCGACCGACAACGAGTACGACGATGAGTTCCCTGAAGAACCGCGTCCTCGGCGGCGCCGTGCTCAAGCCACACCACGCAGTGAGCCTGCAGATCTGCTTGAAGAAGGCTCCCGCACCGGCCGGCAACGGGAGAGGCCGCCATCAGCAAACGATCGCTCGGACGTGGATGCGGATGAGCCGAGGGGGCGGAAGCGCCGGGCGCGGTCGGCCGGGCGCGATGAGCCACGCGGTGAGGAGACGAAAGAGAGGCGGCCGCGACGCTCGTCATCCCGGCTGGACACTGTCGAGGACGGCCTTGATGCTGCGGAGGACTTCGTCGAGTCGATGCCGGACGGCGGCGGGCCAGTGGACTACGGTGACCGATCCGAGGAACCGGAAGTTTTTGCCGCGTCCGCCGACGCAGATGGCTATGCGGTCGGGGACGCGGATTCTCCATTCGAGGAGCAGCCGGAAACGCCGCTCTCCGGTCGGAGCGACCGATCGAGCAGACGCACGCGACGAGGATCGCGCGGGGGCAGCCGGCGGCGGAACTCGCGCGTCAAGCGACGAGAGACCCAGGCTCCCGAACGGCGCGACGACTTGGACGCCGACATGAGCGATGCCTCGGTCAGCGCTGCGAACTCGCCCGACTTTGAACAGTCCGCCGACTTCGGAGCGGCGTCGCCAGACCTAGACCCGTTCGGGGCTGCCGCTGACGTCTCGGCACGGGATCCTTCGGCCCAGGTGTCCACCTTCGCGACGGCCCCGGCTCATCCTTTCGGAGGCGCCGACGAGCCAATCGTTGCGGACGTGCCGTCGGAACCCTCCCCGGCGTCCGATGATCCCTTCGGAGCGCCAGCCCGGCTCCGTGTTGACCCTGGTCCGGTGGCCGACGACGCGGCGGCCGGGCCCGAGGACCCGTTCGCCAGCCAGGGACCGTCATCACGATCGGACCCGACGGCGCTGGCTGACGGCGAGCTGAACGGCAGTTCCGAAGTGCGATCTGAGGCCAAGTCGAGACAGGGAGCCGGGCGATGGTGGACGACGTTTCGGGGGCGCTCCTGATCATCGGCCCCCAGTTTCGCGTGGGGTCCAACTGCTGAGCCTGTCCATGGCCGACTGGATGGTTTCGGGGGCGCCTGAGTAGCTCAAGCGGACAAACCGGTGCCCCCGGTCACGGTCGAAATCGACTCCGGGGGCGACCGCGATCCCTTGCTCGTGCAACAGTTGGCGCGCGAACTCGAACGAGTCATCCGTAAAGTCGGAAACGTCCACGTACAGGTAGAACGCACCATCAGCGGCAGCGACCCTGTCGAAGCCGGATCGCGACAGTCCATCAAGCAGACTGTCCCGGTTGGCGCGATATCGCTCGACATGCGAGTCGAGTTCCGCGTAGCAATTGAACACCTCACAGGCTCCCACTTGAGCCACCGTGGGCGCACACAGGAAAAAGTTCATGGCGAGCCGCTCGGCGGCTGCGATGAGTTCCACAGGCCCGACCACCCAGCCAAGGCGCCACCCCGTCATTGCGAAATACTTCGAGAAACTGTTCACGACGACGGATTGGTCATCAATACCCAGCACTGTCGGGCATGCACGTTCGTACGTGATGCCGTGGTAGATCTCGTCGGCGACGAGTCGAATGTTTCGTTCCCGACAGAATGCGACCAGCCTTCGTAGTTCCGTCTCGGGCATCACCGATCCGGTCGGATTGGCGGGGCTGGCCAAGACGACGCCTTGCAGGTCGTCGGCCACGGGCCGAAGGAGATCGACGACGGGCTGGTAGGCACTTTCATGAAGCCCGGGAATCGACACCACATCGATTCCCAGTGCCGTCAGAATGCTTCGGTAGGCCGGGTATCCCGGAGAGGCAAGGGCCACGCGGTCACCAGGATTGAAGAGCGCGAGGAACACGAGAATGAACGCACCCGAGGCGCCGGTCGTGACAATGACGCGTCCCGTTTCGACTTCCACGCCGTAGAAGTCACGGTAGTGTGAGGCGATGGCGCGACGTAATTCCGGCAGCCCGAGCGCCTCGGTGTACCCAGTGCGGCCGGCCGCGATTGCCGCCGTGGCTGCGTCGCGCACCTTTGCCGGGGCACGGGCATCCGGCTCCCCCACTTCAAGGTGTAGAACGTCCCGACCGAGGGCAGCTAGGCGATTCGCCTCGGCGAGCACCCCCATGGCATGAAACTGCGGTACTTGTGACCTGGCTGACAATTTGCCGAGCACCATCGGACTCCCGCTACCTCGACTGACAACTCTCGCTCGGGTGGCGTCGCTGGATCGGTGTTGTGCACCCGCTCTCGTTCACCCTGCATCGTTCAGCGACGCGTATCAAGCTCGTGATCGGCGCTGCGGCACAAACGGCCTCGGTTGGCGCGAGACTGGCGCCTCCAGGAATGGCGCCGGCACCCCGAACGCGGCAGCCCGCATCCAAGACATGTTCGCCGACGCATCGGCGCATCGTCGACGGCTACCCGTGTATACTCCCCCGCCTTTGACCGCCGGATCGGCTCGCACCGGATCGAACTCAGGACGACATCACATGTCACGACGCTGTGAACTTACTGGCAAGGGCGTGCTTACCGGCAACAACGTCAGCCACGCCCACAACAAGACACGCCGCCGATTTCTCCCGAATCTGCAGCGCGTGTCGCTGCACAGCGATCTGCTTAACCAGACCGTCCGGTTTCGTGTAGCTGCCTCGACGCTCCGGACCGTGGACCGGAAGGGCGGTCTCGACCTGTTCCTCCTGGATGCCGATCCGCAGTGTCTTTCATCGCGAGCCCGAGCGCTTCGCACGCGCCTCGAGAAACGCCAGACAAGCGTCTAGACGTTCCTAGATCGCCAGCGGCCCAGGGCGACCGGGACGCATCTCTTCGGAAAACAGTTCGGCAAGCTGCCCGGTGATCGCGCCGCCCAGTTGCGCGACGTCAAATATCGTGATTGCCCGCCGATAGTAGCGGGTCACGTCATGCCCTATTCCGACTGCCACCAATTCCACTGGTGACGTCCGCTGGATCATGTCGATCACTTCGCGGAGATGCCGATCGAGATAATGGCCATGGTTGGCTGACAGGGTGCTGTCATCCACCGGGGCTCCGTCCGAAATTACCGTGAGGATTCGCCGCTGTTCGGTGCGCGCAAGCAACCGGTGATGCGCCCACAGCAATGCTTCGCCGTCGATGTTCTCCTTTAGCAGGCCTTCCCGAAGCATCAGACCGAGGTTCCGCCGCGCCCGGCGCCAAGGTGTGTCAGCGGCCTTGTAGACGATGTGCCGAAGGTCGTTGAGCCGGCCCGGCCCCGCGGGCCGGCCCGCCTCCAGCCAGGCAGCTCTCGCCTGCCCGCCTTTCCAGGCCCGGGTCGTAAACCCGAGAATTTCCACCTTGACGCCGCATCGCTCGAGGGTACGCGCGAGGATGTCCGCACTGATCGCGGCGACCGTAATCGGCCGGCCCCGCATCGAGCCCGAATTGTCCAGCAGCAGCGTCACAACAGTGTCGCGAAAACGTGTTTCCGCCTCGCGCTTGAACGACAGCGGCGTGGCGGGGTCGACCACCGCGCGGGCCAGCCGGGCGCAGTCGAGGAGACCTTCCTCCAGGTCGAACTCCCACCAGCGCACCTGCTGGGCCAGCAGCAGACGCTGCAACCGGTGGGCAAGTCGCGCGATGAGACTCTCGAACTGCACGAGGTGCCGGTCCAGCGCTTCCCGCAACCTGACCAGCTCATCCGGGGCACACAATTCTTCCGCCGGAATGACCTCGTCGTGTTTCCGCGTGAAGACGGCGTACGGAACCTGCTCGGAACCGTCGGCAGAGAGATTGTGCCAGGCGGGCGGCGCACTGCTTTCCTCCTCCTCATCGCCCTCGCCGTCCAGCCCGGACGTGCTGTCGCCGCCATCTTCCTCCGGAAGCTCGTCGTCCAGGGCGCCGGTCCCGGGCATGCCGTCCGTCTCGCCGTCGTCCTCGTCTTCCGCATCCATGTTGCCTTGGGACTGCTCGTCGTCCGTCGCGCTCTCCTCGTCTTCGCCCTGTTCGTCTTCCTGACGGGTCAGGGTGTGCAGGTCGAGGTCGTCCAACAGCTCCCGAAGGTGGTTCGCGAAAGCCGCCTGGTCATCGATCACGTCAGCCAGGGTGTCGAGTGATCTGCCGCTCGCAAAGCGGAACGTGCCTTCCCACCGCTGCACGAGGGCGGCGGCGTCCGCGGGAACGGGACGGCCCGTCAGCCGCTCCCGCACCATGAGCCGCAGCGCACTGGCAAGCGCGTCGTTCCCGTCTTCCGCCGCCGTGATGGCGGCGGACCGACGCGCCTCGTCGGCCAGCGCCGCGTCGAGATTGTCGGCCACGCCCCGCATGGCGTTGGCGCCCAGCGCCTCGTACCGCGCCTGCTCGGCGGCGTCGAGCAGTGCCTGGCCAAGCGGATTCGGGGACCCGAGCTCCTGGTGGAGGGCTGCGTCATGGTGCCGCAGCTTGAGCGCAGCCGTGTCGGCGATCCCGCGTATCGACGCGGCATCGACGGCGTCGCGGGTCGGCACGGGAATGGAGACCGCGGGCGCCTCCGTGGACACGTTGCCGAACCTCACTTCCACATCCGCCTGGCCGGCCAGCGCCCGGACCGCCCCCGCGGTCGCCCGCTTGAAGTCGTCCAGTCGACCGCGGGCCCTGACTACCGTCATCCCTTTGGCATCCCGCTGACCCAGCTTTCCGGCAGGTCGCGCCCGAAACAGCGCTGGAAGTACTCCGCTACCACCGAACGTTCGACTTCGTCGCACTTGTTCAGGAACGTCAGGCGGAACGCAAGCGCGTTAGCCTCCTCCCGGCCGCCGCCGCCGGCCTCAAAGATGAGCGCGTTCTCGGCCCACGTGATCACGGTCCGCGGTGACATGACCGTCGAGATGTCACCGGCCGCCAGTCCCCGGCGCGTCAGATTGGCCACGGCGACCATCGCCTTCACGGTCTCCGAGTGCCCCGGTTCCGCGAAGGCCGGCACCTTGGCGTGGACGATCTCCACTTCTGCGTCCTCCGCCAGATAGTTCAGCGTCGCCACCACGTTCCAGCGGTCCATCTGTCCCTGATTGATCTGCTGGGTTCCGTGGTAGAGGCCGCTGGCATCACCAAGGCCGATGGTGTTGGCCGTCGCAAACAGGCGGAACCCGGGATGCGGGCGCAGGACACGGTTCTGGTCGAGGAGCGTGAGTCGGCCGTCGACTTCCAGCACCCGCTGGATCACGAACATGACGTCGGGTCGACCGGCGTCGTACTCATCGAACACCAGCGCCGTCGGGGATTGCAGCGCCCATGGCAGCATGCCTTCCCGGAACTCGGTGATCTGGTGGCCGTCACGGACCACGATGGCGTCCCGGCCGACGAGATCGATCCTGCTGATGTGGCTGTCGAGGTTGATCCGGACGCAGCGCCAGTTCAGGCGGGCGGCCACTTGCTCGATATGCGTTGACTTGCCCGTGCCGTGATAGCCCTGGATCAATACCCGGCGGTTGTCGCGAAATCCCGCAAGGATGGCGAGGGTCGTCTCGGGATCGAATCGGTACGAATCGTCGATCTCCGGAACATGCTCATCCGGCTGCGAGTACGCGGGGACCTCGAGGTCGGTATCGATTCCGAAGACGTCTCGAACCGAGACGACGGAATCGGGTACAGGGGTTCGAACGGCTTCGGGGCCAGCTGGAATATTCGACATGTGTGCGTGTTCGACTTTGCGGAAAGCGCGGCCCGCTCAGGCCTTGCCGTGGTAACGGGTAAGAACGGCATACGCCGCGTTAATTCCGACCAGCCGGTCCGACGCTCTTGTGTCGCCGCCGTTGGCGTCCGGATGGTGCGACTTCACGAGCGACTTATAGCGCGTCTTGATGGTCTCCAGCGACGCTTCCTCGCCGAGACCGAGCACGCGGAGGGCGCGCATCACGTGCGCGTCCGGCCGCGCGCGGCGCGAGGCGCGTTGACCCTCGCGTGGCCGGCCGCTCTCGCGAAACAGACCGAACCAGTCCGTCAACCGCGGCTCAGACCTCCGCACATGCTCTCTGAGCGGCCAGGTCGGACGCTGCCAGCCGATGTCGTCTCGAACCTCTCGGCCGATCTCCACCTCATCACAGCCTTCGAAATAGTTCCAGCGTCGGTTGTACTCCCGGACATGGGCCAGACAAAACCAGCGCCAGTTGCGAAGAGCCCGACGCGACCGCGGCGCCGGGTACTGTCCGAGGTCGGTGCATCCGGGATGTTCGCACACGCGCGGAGGCACGCGGGCATCGTCGCCCAGGCATTCTGGTGCTCCGCGAGGAGGATTGCGGCGAGAGCGACGAGCAGTCATGGCCGCATCATGGTGGCACAAATCGATTCAGGCAAAGGGTCGCCGCCGAAGCGGGCGGTGCCGGCATCGGAGCGCTTGCGGTGATCAAATCCATGCGTCAGGGTGTCGGCTCGGCCATCAGCTGAAGAGGAGCGCGCAGGGTGACCCGAGCGGAACGAATGCTGGCAGCGCTGCAGGCCCGTCTTGGCTCGGCAAGTATCGAGATCGAAGACGAATCCCGCTTGCATGCCGGACACGCCGGCGCCCCGCACGGCGGGGAGAGCCACTACCGGGTAAAGATCGAGAGTACCGCGTTTCGCGGCCTGAGCCGGATCGAGCGGCACCAGCTGGTGCACGAGATCCTCAAGGAGGAGCTGGCTGGAGGCGTACATGCGCTGGCTCTCGAGCTGTCAGTGCCCGCACCGGATCCCGGCGCCGAGACGAACCCCTAGGACCGGCTTTCCGCCGCGCCGCTCTCGGTCGCTGCGGGGCGGTAGTGCGCGGGGTAGAGGTCGCGCACTACCGGACTGCTTTCCGCGTAGGCGTGGCACGTGTTCAGGAGCATGGGCCGGTCGCCCGCCTGCAGATCTTCCACCGGCTGTCCCCTGTCGCGGATCCGCGCCGGATAAATCGTCTGGAAGGCAGCCGTGGCAAGCGGAAACAGCATCTCCACCAGATGGGTGCAGCCCGCAGTGCCACCCAGCCGCTCGCGCACCGCCCGTCGCCAACCCCGAGCGATCGGGATCCCTTTTAGTCGCTGCAGATTGGGAATGACCGCCGGGCACATCGGGTACGGCGATTTCTCCACCGCCACGTGCACCTCTTGAACGATGAAGTCGTCGTCGACGGTCAATCGGATCCACATGTCGTGAATGGGGTCGCCGGCCGCGACGTCTCCGCGCCAACGGGTCGTGAAGCCATAGTCCTTGGTGTCACAAAGGTGCCCCTCGATGTCCCAAAGACCGTCCTCGCGTCGGTAGCCGCGGCAAATCAGCTGGCGGCAGTGCAGGGAGGTGCGGGCTTCGGGTTCAGGCAAGGGCATTGCGGCGTTCTCCGATGACGAAACAAGTTCTTGGGTGGCCCGCCTGGCGGCGGGTCAGGGTAGCAACAAGTACGTGAGCATGATGGGCACCAGGACCAGCGACGCAATGGTGGTGATGACCACGACGCTGGCGACCTCCTCGGGGCTGCGCCGGTAATGCTGGGCGAAAAGGGCCGCGAATACCGGTGTCGGCAGGACCCCCTGGATCAGCACGACCCCCCGGGCGACACCCTCGAGGCCAAGGCCAGCGGTAATCGCGAACGCCAGCCCCAAGCCAATGGCATATTTCATGGCGACGGCGCGCACGATGCGACCGAACCAAACGACCTGGATGTTGGCGATCGTCGCGCCCAGCGTGAACAGCATCAGCGGGATGGCGATGCCGCCCAGGAGCGACGTGGTGGCAAACACCCATTCGGGCACTGCGGCATCGGTCAGCAGCACGGCCAGCCCGGCCGCCACGGCGTACGGAAACGGGGTGCGCAACAGCGCGATGGGATTGGCGTTCCCGGACCAGATCAGGACGCCGAGCGTGAAGTGCAGCGTCGCGGTGACTGTGAAGAAGACGATCCCAAGCTCGAGACCCGCGGCGGCAAACGCGAAGAGACAGATGGAAATCCCGAGATTGCCGCTGTTCGGGAACATCATCGGCGCGAGAAACGTCCGCCGCGACAGGCCCGCGAGCGGCAGCGCAACCAGACCGATGATCATCGCGCCGAGGATCATGAAGATGGCTGCCAGCGCCACATCGATCGCCAGCGCGGCCGGCGACCCGAGTGTCGCCAGCGTCGTGAAGATCAGGCACGGTGCCCCGACCCGGCTGACAAGATCCGTGACTTGCCGCGTATCGAAATGGAACCCGCCCTTGACCCACAGGTATCCGAGCCCCGAAATCGCGAATACCGGTGCGAGGATGGGTAGGAGCGCCAGAACGATGGTGCCCAGGGAACCGATCACAGCAAATCCAGTCCAGTAGCCGCCGCCGGTCGGAATCCCGGAACTCCGGGAAACATGCAGAAGAGACCCGGTGATGACCCCAAGCCGTCGAGCCCGACCCATGCACCCTAGCGCCGGACGTCAGCAGTACTGCCGCGTCGACATGCAGGCAAGGGACGCAGCAACCCCGGACGCGGCGGCCAGACCTCGCCCGTTCCCCGACCGGCGGAACGCTATGCGGCCATGGCTGCAGAGGGGCGGCGACCACCCGACGCGCTCCCGTTCCCTCTCGACTGTCAAGGTCGGAAACGCGTGCCGGCGCGCGGACGGGCTGTCGCCAAGGGTTTCCCGCAGGGGCAGGGCGCGGCCGGTGTAGAGCAAAGCCGGTGTCGCGGCTAGCCGAAGCGGCTGGCCCTATTGCAATTCCGCATTCGGGCGGAGGCGCAGCCGGACGAGCCGCGCCCCGTCCTTTCGCAGGACCTGCACTGCGAAGCCGGGCACCTGCACCTCGGCTCCCTCTTCCGGAAGTTCCTCGGCCTCATCGATCACGAGACCAGCAATCGTCGGTGCTCCGTCCGTGGGTAGCTGCCAGTCGTAGCGCCGGTTCAGGTCGCGCACCGACGTGTCGCCCGGCACGATCACACTCTGGTCCGTCTCCGGCTGCGGGAGCGTCCGTACCGGATCGAATTCATCCGGAATGTCGCCGACGATGTCCTCGAGTATGTCTTTCAGGGTTACCAGGCCTTCCAATGCTCCGTATTCGTCGACCACGAGGGCCATGGGGGTCTGCCGGGCACGAAATGAGTCCAGCTGGTGAGCCAGCGTGGTGACGTCCGGCACGTACCATGGTTCATCCAGCACTTCGCGGATCTCGATGGATGTCGCCCCTCCCATCTCCTGAATCCGCATGAAGAGTTTGCGTGCGTGCAGGATGCCGATGATGTTCTCCCGTTCATCCTCCCAGACCGGGTACCGGGTGTACGGGTTCCTGAGGACCTCGGACGCGAGGACATCGGTCGGCTGAGAAGCGTCCAGCGTCAGCATCCGGACCCGCGGCACCATCACGCTTCGCACCGTCACGTGGTCGAGATCGAGCACGCTCCGCAGCATGTTGCGGTCGCGACGACGAACCCCCGCCGTTGCCGCGAGTTCAATCGCGCCGCGGAGTTCCTCCCGTGCCGTCCGGCCGGCCGATGCGGCACGACCCAGCCGACCGCCGAGCCGGAACACCGCCCCGACGACCATCGTCAACGGCGTCAGCAGCGTTACCAGCGGCGCCACCGGAATCGCCACCCAAGGGGCGATACGGTCGGCGTGGCGGATCGCGACAGTCTTCGGGAGGATTTCCGCGAATACCAAGACCAGCAACGTCATCACGACGGTCGCATACAGCACGCCGGCTCCGCCAAACCGCTCGATCAGGGCCCGGGTGGCCAAGGCAGACGCCAGAATGTTGACCAGGTTGTTGCCGAGCAGGATTGCGCTGATCATCTGTTCGCGGCGGTCGAGCAGGCGCTGCACCCTGAGCGCCCGTCGGTCACCGCGCGCGGCGTGGAGGTGTATCCAGGGACGCGATGCCGCCGTCAGGGCGGTTTCGGACCCAGAAAAGAACGCGGAAAGCAGCAGCAGGCCACCGATGGCGGCAAGGTCTATCGGAAGCGGGTTCAAGCGTCAGTCCTGAAGGTGAAAGCGGCGGTGCCGGTCAATTCTCTGCCTCCGCATGCAGAAAGGCGGCAATGTCGTCACGGCTGCAATCCGGCGCCACAAATGCGTCACCGATCGCCCTAGCCAGGACCAGCGGCATCTTGTCATCGCTTCGGATCTTCTTATCCGACTGCATCTGCCGGACCGCCGTGTCGGCCGACCAAGGCCGGCCCAGCGCTTGCCGCGGAGACGTGGGCAATCCCACCTCTGCCAGGTGCCGCGCAATCCGGTCCGCCGTTCCCGCGGCGGCGTGTCCGCGCCGCTCCGAATACCGGAAGGCAAGGACGCAGCCAACCGCCACCGCCTCGCCGTGGCGCAGGGTGCCATCCATCCCGGCTTCAGCCTCGAGCGCGTGCCCGAACGTGTGGCCCAGGTTGAGCAGGGCACGTCCGCTGTGCTCACGCTCGTCGTCCGCGACCACCTGCGCCTTGATCCGGCAGCAGCGCTCGACCGCGGTCGTGCGAAGGTCTTCGTCGCCGGCAAGCAGCGCCTGGCCGTGCCGTTCCAGCCAGCCAAACAGTTCGGCGTCGCCGAGCAGGCCGTACTTCACCACTTCCCCGTAGCCCGCGCGAAGCTCGCGGACGGGCAGCGTCCGCAGGGTCGCAATATCGGCGAGCACGAGGCGGGGCTGATGGAACACCCCCAGCAGGTTCTTCCCCGCCCGGGTGTTGATCGCCGTCTTGCCGCCCACCGAACTGTCCACCTGGGCCAGAAGCGTGGTCGGAGCCTGCACCAACGCCACCCCGCGCAGCACGGTTCCCGCCGCGAACCCGGCCAGATCACCGACGCACCCGCCGCCCACCGCGTAGACGCTGCAGTCGCGCCGGATTTCAGCTGCCAGCATTCGCTCCACCAGGTGTTCGAACGAGGCATGCGTCTTTGCCGGTTCACCGGACGGAACCTCGAGAACAGCACGAACCGGCACGCCGGCGTCCCGGAGGGAGTCGACCACCACCGAGGCGTGGTGTTCGGCCACCTCCGGCTCGGTCACGATCAGGGCGGGCCCGAGGTCCAGTTCGCGGTGGAGCCGCCCAGCCGCGCCCAGCACGCCCGGTCCCACCGCGACCTGGTAAGCCCGATCACCCAGCGGGACGGAGACCTGAAGGTGCGGCGTGTTCATGCGGTGACCGCGGCGATGGCCGCGAGTGTCCGGCGGACCGTCACTGCATGCGCAACGTCTTCCGAAACGACCACCACATCCGCCTTTCCGTAGACCGGGTATCGCTTTTCCATCAGTGCCGTCAGCGCATTGCGGGTGCTGTCGCCGGCCAGCAAGGGCCGGGTGGCCGGCCGACGGAGCCGCCCGACCAGGACGTCGAGCTCGGCGCGCAGCCATACCGAAAGCCCGGTCTGCTTGATATGGGCCCGGTTCGCCGGGCGCAGGAACGCGCCGCCGCCGGTGGCAATGACCGTTGGAGCACCTCCAAGCAGACGTTTGAGGACCGCTTCCTCCATTTGCCGAAAGGCGTCCTCGCCATCACGCGCAAAGATATCTGAGATCGTCTGCCCGGCCTCGGCCTCCACCACCGCGTCACTGTCGGCGAACGGCCGACCGAGTGTGTCGGCAAGTCGCCGACCAATGGCGGATTTTCCGGCCCCCATCAACCCCACGAGCACCAAGTGTCGACGACCGAGCACCTGCGATGCGGCACGGGCATCCGAATCATCGCCCAACGCGTGTGCGCTCCCAGTCTCCACCGGTGACGCTCCCCATAACGATCCGGCAGGCCTGCGTGCGTCCGCCCTGCTGTGTCGCAACAGACGGGCAGTTTACCATGCCGCGACGCGCAGCCGTCCCGGTATCAATTCACTCGTCAAGTTCCGTTCGCGGGAGCAGGAGTCAACGGGGGTCTTTCGTCACCAGCGGATTGCCTCTGGCCCGCACCATCTGTTCTATATTGTTGCCTCAGAGCCAGGCTAGGACCAATTCGAGCAATGTTTGCCCGTCAAGAACAGACTCGTTTGGAGGCGCGGCGCAGAACGCAGATTCTGACTGCGCTGTTCCTTCTGGCAATCGCCGCGGTTCTGGGTACCGGCGTGTATGTGCTCCTCTCCGTGGACATCACTCCTGAACCTGCACTCGTGGAAGAGCAAATCCCGAATGATCGCTTCTTTTGAGCGTATTTCCCGCTTCCTGATTCGTTCCGCCGCCTGTGCCGCCTGCCTCGCGCTCCTGCTGCCGGCCGTCGCGGCCGCACAGGCGACGGACCCTGAATCCATGTTGCCTGCCGAGGGCCCGACGGAAGCGGCTGCAGACCAGACACCTGCCGCGACCGGCGAGTCGCCGATCCAGCTCGTACCCAACACGACTCCGGACGCCGCCCTCATCGATGACGAGGCGGGTGACGGCGAGGACGAGGTGCCGCCCGCGTTCCAAGTTCCTCAGCTGAACGAAGGCGTCATGGTCTCGGACCTGCCCACCGCCCGACCCGGCTGGTTCGGCGTGCTGACCGGGAGTGAAGGCGGCCTCGGGTGGACGATGTGGGAGGGCACCGACGCGGCACTCGCGGCACGCCTGCTGGCCGCGGTTCCGGATGCGATCGATTCGCCCGCCATGCGCAGCCTCACCCGCCGCCTGCTCCTGAGTCGCGCCGCGGCGCCGGAGCGGCCACCGCAGCGCGAAATTGTCCAGCTGGGCCCCGACGGGCAGCCGATCAACACCGACACGGGAGAAGTACCGCACTTCCTTGAGGAACGGATCCGTCTCCTGGTGCGGCTGGCGGACGGAGAGGGCCTGGCCCTGCTGGCCCAAGCCGTGTCGTCGGACACGGTGGGTCCAGCCCTGGATGAGCGGGTGCTCGAAGGACGGATCCTGACCGGCGACGCCGAGCAAGCCTGCGCGGAAGTACGACAGCGACTGGCAAATCAGCCGTCCACCCGGCTCCGACTGGCGCTCGCCGTCTGCCAGATCCGAGGGGGTGCGCTGGACGCCGCGCACCTCACGCTTCAACTTCTGGAGGAAGTGCTCCCCTCCGACACCGTCGTGTCGGCGCTGGCCTATGCGGTACTGGACGACAGCCCACTGCCGGAAGGGGTGGAGGTCTCCGACGACGATTACTTGGCACTCGCGCTGCTCGCAAGCGGCGGCGAAGCCTTGGTCAGGTACCAGAATGCCGCGGGTCTGCCCGTGCTGCGGGCGATCGCCGAGACCGCTGCCGGCGACACCGTGCGCCGGATCTATGCCGCCGAGCAGGCGGCGCGCGTCGGAGCTCTTCGGGATGGCGCCCTGGCGGAAACGTACGCTGCCGTCGAGTTCACGCCCGAGCAGCTCCGTGGCGCCGGAACCCAGGCCGACGCGCTGCATCCTGTGCTCGCCCGGGCCCTCCTGTTCCAGGCCGCTCTGAATGCCACGACCACGATTGACCGGGCCCGATTCCTCCGGCTGCTCTGGGACCGGGCCGACCCAGATCCCGGCTTCACGGTGATGGCTCAGGTGACCGGGGCGGTCGCCGCTACCGTGAAGCCCCGGCAAGATCTCGCCTGGTTCTCGGTGGCGGCCGCCCGGGCGCTCCTTGCCGGCGACCGCTACGCGGAAGCCGAGGAGTGGGTCCGGATGCTGACGAGTTCCGCGGACCTCGACTTCATGACGTCGGGCCAGCTTTACTCCCTGTTCCCGGCCCTGGCCCTGGTGGGCAGGCCGATACCAGAGCCGTTCGAGGTGTTCCCGCGCGAGGACGTCCGGGCCACGCTCCCGGTAACCGGATCGCCGGATGACCATGCCAATCAGCTGAGCCGGCTGCTGGTCGTGCTGGAAGCCATGGATGTGCCGGTTCCGCGAGGGTCCTGGGTGACTCTGCTCGGCGACGCTTCGGTGCGAACCACCGCCACGATCCCGAGCGCACCAGCCCGTTACCAGCTGCGAGATGCGGTGGCGAATTCGCGGACGGCGGAGACCGTGCTGTTCGTATTGTCGATCCTCGGCTCCGGCGGTCCGGCCGCGGCCGATCCGCTGACCCTGAACGCCGCCATCCGCAGCCTGCGAGCGATCGGCCTCACCGACGATGCGCGGGCGATCGCGCTGGAGGCCGTCATCTGACCACCCTCTCGCGGGCACCGGACCGAATTGCGCTCTTTGTCGACATGCTGGCGGCGGAGCGGCAAGCCTCACCCCATACGCAGGATGCCTACGCGCGTGACCTCCGTCGGCTGGAGCGTGCGCTGGAGCCACGTGCGACCACCCTGGAAGCCGCGACCGCGGCCGATCTCCGGCACTACCTGGGCCTGCTCGCCGCCCGCGGCCTCGCCCGCCGCACGCAGGCACGCCATCTCTCTTCCATCCGCGAGTTCTACCGCTTCCTGCTGACCGAGGGTCTCCGCGACGACAACCCGGCAGAAACGCTGCAGTTTCCCAAGCGGGCGCGCACCTTGCCCAAAGTGCTGGACGAGGCCGAGGTAGAGCAGCTGTTCGAGACTGCGGCCGCCGACTCGAGTCCGCGCGGACTCCGCCTCCAGGCAGCCCTTGAACTCCTTTACGGCACCGGCCTCCGCGTGTCGGAGTTGGTCGGAATTCCGCTCGCCGCGCTGGCGCCTGATCTCACGGCCCTCACCGTTATCGGGAAAGGCAACAAGGAACGGCGACTGCCCCTCGGAGAACCGGCCCGGGACGCGATTCGGGCGTGGCTGGAGGTCCGGGACGCCGAAAGGTCTTCCGCAGCGCCCGCCCGCTGGCTGTTTCCCTCCGGTCGCGGACACCTCACCCGCCAACGCCTGGCCCAGTCGCTGAAGGAGCTCGCGGCCCGCGCCGGTATCGCCCCCTCTCGCATCTCGCCGCACGTGCTTCGGCATGCATTCGCGAGCCACATGCTTGCCCGGGGCGCTGATCTTCGTACCCTGCAGAAATTGCTGGGCCATGAAGACATCTCGACCGTGCAGATCTACACGCACGTTGTCGACGAGTCCGTTCGCCGCGCGCTGGCCGCTCACCCGCTGGCGCGGCAGCATGCAGCTCCGCACTGTGCCGACGGGACGACGGATGCGCGGACAAAAGGACCCCTATGAGCTTCCAGATCGTCGAACAGGCCACCGCCCGTTTGAACCGCAGCGAATTGTCCGTTCCCGGCAGCCGGCCCGAATTGTTCGAGAAAGCGGCGAAGTCGGCAGCGGACATCGTGGTGCTCGACCTCGAGGACGCCGTCGCGCCGGACGACAAGGAGCAGGCCCGAAAGCATGTCGTCTCCGCCCTCAACGATGTCGACTGGGGTGACCGTGCCGTCTCGGTGCGGGTCAACGGACTCGATACCGGTTACATGTATCGTGACGTCATCGACCTGCTTGAGCAGACCGGGGACCGGCTGGATCTGATCATGATCCCGAAGGTCGGCAATGCCGCCGACGTCTACGCTGTGGACGTGCTGGTATCGCAGGTTGAGCACGCGAAGGGCCGGACCAAGCCCGTCGGTTTCGAACTGATCATTGAAACGGCGCAGGGCATGGCCAACGTGGACGAGATTGCCGCGGCGTCACCGCGAAACGAGTCGCTGCACTTCGGCGTCGCCGACTACGCAGCCTCAACCCGCGCCCGCACGACCAGCATCGGCGGCCCGCACCCGGATTACGGCGTGCTCACCGATTTGCTGGAGGGCGAGGAACGCGCCTACCATTGGGGTGACATGTGGCACTACGCGATATCACGGTTGGTGGTGGCAGCCAGGGCAGCTGGACTTCGTCCGATTGATGGGCCATTTGGCGATTTCTCGGATCCGCACGGCTATCGCGCGCAGGGAAACCGGTCAGGCGTGCTCGGCTGCGAAGGGAAGTGGGCGATCCATCCTTCCCAAGTGCCGCTGGCCAACGAATTGTTCAGCCCGTCCGAGCAGGACATCGTCCAGGGACGGCGAATTCTCGAGGCAATGCACAAGGCGCAACGCGAAGGGGCAGGGGCGGTGGCGCTCGACGGTCGAATGATCGACATCGCTTCGATCAAGCAGGCCGAGAATCTGGTCAGGAAGGCGGACCAGATCCGTGGGTCGGCGGGCTGACGGCAACACCGATGCAGCACTTTCTCGACTTTGAAGGGCCAATCGCCGAACTCGAAGGCAAGATTCGTGAGCTTCGCCATCTGAGCGGCGAAAGCGACCTCAACATCGTCGAGGAAGTGGGACGCCTGCAATCCAAGGCGCAACTCCTCCTCCAGCAGACCTATGCCAAGCTCACGCCCTGGCAACTGACGCAGGTCGCCCGGCATCCGGACCGACCGCACATGCTCGACTACGTCGAGGCGTTGATCGAAGAATTTCAGCCGCTGGCCGGCGACCGCTGCTTCGGCGAGGACCCGGCGATGGTCGGTGGTCTCGGACGATTCCGATCGCGTTCTGTCGTGGTGCTCGGACACGAGAAGGGACGAGAGACCGCCGAGCGGGTGCGCCGCAACTTCGGCATGGCCAGACCGGAAGGCTATCGCAAGGCCGTGCGCCTGATGCGGCTCGCTGACCGTTTCCAGCTGCCGATCATCAGTTTCGTCGACACCGCCGGCGCGTATCCTGGAGTCGGAGCCGAGCAACGCGGCCAGGCAGAAGCGATCGCGCAGGCGATCCGGACCTGCCTGTCCGTCGGGGTGCCCATCGTCAGCGTCATCGTGGGCGAGGGCGGCTCCGGCGGGGCGGTGGCCATTGCGTCCGCCGACCGGGTCCTGATGCTCGAAAACAGCGTGTACTCGGTGATCTCTCCGGAAGGATGCGCGTCGATCCTCTGGCGCACCAACGACGAGGCCGACGCCGCTGCCGAGGCGCTCCGCCTGACCGCGGCGGACATGAAATCTTTCGGCGTGGTCGATACCGTCATCCCCGAGCCCGTGGGCGGAGCACACCGGAAGCCGGATTCCGTTCTCAAGTCGGTGGGGCAACACCTGGAAACGGCCGTGACAGCGCTGGAAGGCAAGGACCCACGCGCGCTGGTTGCTGCGCGGCGCAAGAAGTACATCGACTTCCGCCGCATTTAGCTGCGTTTGTTCCGGCCTGGGGGCCGTCCCATGCCGGTTGTCCTGCTAATCGTCGCGATCGACATGATGGGGTTCGGGATCATCATCCCGATGCTCCCGTTCTACGCGGAAAGCCACGGCGCCAATCCCCAAGAGATCGCCCTGCTGATGACGACGTTCTCGGCGGCACAGTTGGTGACCTCGCCGCTCTGGGGCGGGCTGTCCGATCGATGGGGCCGAAAACCAGTACTGCTCACGACGCTTGCCTGCGGAATCGGCGCCTATCTCCTGCTGCTGCATGCCCAGTCCCTTACCGACCTAGTCATCGCGCGCGCCGCCGCGGGCGCGATGGCCGGGAACCTTGCGGTCGCCCAAGCGTACATTTCCGATGTGATGGCTCCCGAGGACCGCACGCGCGGCATGGGACTGTTTGGCGCCGCCCTATCGGTCGGCTTTGTAGCCGGGCCTGCCATCGGCGGCCTGCTGGCGGGAATGGATCCCGCGACGGCGGATTTCTCATCGCCGCTGCTGGCAGCGATCGGCGTTTCCGGCCTAGCGGTGGCGTTGGGCGCCGTCTTCATGCGCGAACCGCAACGCCGGCAAACGCCGGAAGCGGGCCGCAATCCCGTTCGCAGGCTCCTGCCCGCCTTTGCCGGTGGGTTCTGCGGCGGCCTCGTGTTCCTCTATTTCGGCGTGACCCTCGTGTTTGCGGGCATGGAGTCGACATTCGCCCTGTGGTCGGAGCGGGTGCTCCACTGGGGGCCACTCCACAACGGCTACCTCTTTGCCGGTGCCAGCGTGCTCGGCGTCCTGGTTCAGGGTGTGCTGGTGGGGCGGGTGGCCAGCCGGATCGGGAACCCGGCAACCACCGGAACTGGGATCGTGCTGTTGGCGGTCGGCATGGCCGGTATCGCGGCCAGCACCGATCTGATGCTCTTGGTCCCGTCCATTGTCGCGCTGGTGTTTGGCTTGGGATTTGCCAATCCGGCACTGGCCGCGCTGATCGCCGGAACCATCCGGAACAACAGCGCCGGTGCGGCGTTCGGCCTTGCGCAATCGGCGGCGGCGTTCGCCCGGATCGTCGGCCCAGCAGTAGCAGGCGCCGGTTTTCATCATGTCAGCCCAAGCTGGCCGTACATGGCGGGGGCCGTGTTTGCGGTGGTGATGGCGGTCGGCGCGCTGTGGCTGTTCAGCAAGTACGCGCCGGGAGACTGACGTGCGAGGGCTTCCAGCAATCATCAGCGCCTGCGCCAATGCAGACCTCAGGGATTTCGTCCCGTTGCGCATCGATGGAACGCTGGTCGGCCGCATTCATCACCGGCGCGTGCCGTACCTGCTCGAGCGCCTTCCCTGGTTGCAGCCAGGTGCCGACGTGCTGCTGTGGAACGGTGACGATCCCGCCATGCGCACGCGGAGGCTGGCCGAAGCACTGCCCGCACTGGCTGAGGCCGGGCTGGCACGCGCGCCCACCGGAGAACTGTTCGACGTCGTGCGACCGTTCGGCGGAAATCCGCTGGCACGGTGCGACCGCGCCCTGCTCCCTACGTTCGGATTCCCCGGGTATGGGGTCCACGTGGTCGGTTACGTCGCCGACGCCGACGGACCCTTGATCTGGATTCCCAGGCGCTCCCGCGACCGGGAAATCGCGCCCGGTCAGCTCGACAACACGATCGCCGGCGGCATTGCATCCGGCATGACGGTAGTCGAAACGCTCAGGAAGGAAGCGCAGGAAGAGGCGGGCCTGGCATCTCCTCTGGTGGACGCTGCGCGACCCACAGGAGCACTCGCGTACTGTCATCAGGAGGGCGAATTCCTCCGGGATGACACGCTGTTCCTGTACGACCTGCCGATGCATCAAGACATCCGTCCGCGCAATCTCGACGGCGAAGTAGAGGATTTTTCGCTGATGCCATGGCAGCAGGTCCTTGAGCTGCTGCGGAACGGCGCTTCCTTCAAGTTCAACTGTGGACCGGTGCTGATCGACTTCCTGTTGCGGCACGGCCTGATGGACCCGGACCGGGAGCCCGGCTACTCGAGCCTCGCTCGGGGGCTCCGGGGTTCCGCACGCTGATGCGATCCGCCGGCTGGCCGAACCGGACGGCCGCCCGCCCGTCCCGAAGCAGCTGACGAACGCGTCGCCGGCGTGGCGGTGGACAGGTCGTTACGTGGCGACGTCTGCTTCCGACAGACCGACCTGAACGATGCGCGGACGATCAACTCCGGCGACACCGACATACATCATGTGTTTCCCGTCCAGCTCCCGGGGTTGCACGCCCTGTTCGACGTGGACTGCCTGTCCGGTCAGCAGCATCGCAAACGGCGCCGCCTGACCTAGCGCCGCAGGATCGGAAGGAAACGTGAACGCGGTGCCCGGCGTGCTGCTGTACTGGGTCTTCCCGGTTTCGTCCGTGACCCAAATTTCCGCCAGTACCGTCGCCGCCACGACGCGAGACAAGACGGCGTTGATGTCGTCGGCGCTGGCGCCGGCGCGCGCGGCGACATCCACGTAGTGCGCCACCAACTCGGCTGCCGCCCGCATGTGACGGGCGGCAGCACGTTCCGTGTCGGTCAGCTTCGCATCAGCCACTTCCATTCCTCCCGGGCACCCAGGCGTGGTATCGCCGGCCACCTGACCGACCCATCGAGGCACATACATACCCGGCGTCACGCTCACGTGGGAACCGGTACCCCGGTCCCTTTGTGCGGCTGACCCACCGGCATCGAATGACAGGGAGTTCCAACTGGGTTGACCGGGTGGCACGGGCTCGGCCGTTTGCGACCGCTGCCGCAGGTACGCTCGGCCGGCACATCACCTGTCTCCCCGCTACCGCAGGTCTCCGATCCTGAGACCGCCCACGGCCTCCAGCAGGCGATAGCTCTCCACGATCCGGTCCCGCTCCGCTGTCAGCGCTTCGATCTCCTGCTCAACCAGAATGCGCTGGGCATCCAGCACTTCCCGTAGCGAGCGTTTGCCGACATCCGCCTCGTGCCGAATATGCTCGAGAGCGGTTTCCGATGCCATCACCGCCGTCAAGATCGCCGCGCTGCGCTCCCGTGCGGTCTGCAGGTTGTGCCATGCGCTCTCTGTCTTCTGCGCGGCTTCCAGCCGCGCCGCCATCCATTCTTCCCGGCGTTGCAGGTAAATCCGCTTGGCTTGGTTCAGACGGCCCTTGACCGCGCCGGCCTGGTAAATCGGTATCCGAAGCTGGATGCCGGCGCTGATGTCCGCCCTGCGTTCCCTGGCCACCGAATCCGGACTCGTCAGGGGAGCACCAGGCAGGAAGAAGCGTTGGCCCCGATCGTGCTTGTTCGTCACCGACATGGACCCCACGATATCCACCGTCGGGCCGGCCTCGCCGTGGATGGCACGCATTGCATGCTCGGCCGCATGCAGGGCGTGTTGCGCTACCAGCACAGCCGGTCCCAGGTGCTCGGCTGCCCGGCGGGCGTCGTCGAGCGTCGGCGGCAACAGCATCGGATCCGGCTCGGCGGCGGGTTCGAGCCGACCCGGCGGCGTGCCAACCAGCTTCTCCAGCAGGGACCGCTCAATCGCAAGCTGAGCGCGGGCGGACAGAATGGCGGTAGCCGCAACCGCCCGTTCGGCTTCGGCCTGGGCGACATCGCTTCGCGTGCGCTCGCCGACCTCAAACAGGACACGTGCCTCCCGGGCGCGCTCCTCGAATGCGGCCAACGCCTCCTCCCGCAGCGCGACCGTATGCTCGGCCAAGAGGGCATCCAGATACGCGACGGCTACGCGCAACAGTACGCTCTGCTGGACGCCCTGTGCCGCCGCAATGCTCTGGCGGGCGGTGCGGCGCGCGTGGCGCAGCTTCTCGGTATCACTGCCGCCACGGTACAAGCTGTGGTTGTACACGAGCCCGAGCGTGAACCGCCCCGTGGTCGAGTACCCCGCATTGTCACCTTCCTGGATGGCGGTCGTATCCAGCCAGTTGTAGGCGGCGTCGGCGCGGGCAAACCCGTGGACCGTGGGAAACCACGCGGAGCGGGCCACCGAAACCGCGGCGTAATCGGCGTGGGCGGCTTCGCGGGCCGCCCGCACGGTGGGATTTGCCGACGCGGCCAAGACGAATGCTTCTTCCAGGGAAAGACCGCGCGCCGATGGAATGGTTGCCGCGATTGCGGCCAATACGGTCACGATCGCCTTACGCGCCCGCTGATCTCCTCTCGCCCACAGCCAGTTCAGGATCAGAAACCGCTTCCGGCGCACACTGGTGTCTCTCATCCGCCGGTCGCAAACCGCCCGAAGCATGGTAGCCGACACGGGACGAGAACTGTCGGCCGGGACCTGCCGCGATGACCACGGGGTACCAAGCGCCCACCATCACTTGTGAACGCGACGAACCAGCAGGGTCAGGCCTTCCGCCCCGACCACCTCGATTTCCGTGCCGACTTGGAGCGTCTCGCCCGTCTCGGTGCGGACCTGCCAGACGCTATCGTCAAACGCCACGCGGCCCCGGCCACCGTTAAGCGCGTCGGTGAGCACCGCTCGCCGGCCCAGATATTGGGCAGTGCGGACGTTGAGGTCGGGACGGTCGCTGGCCGGGGCCCGCCGCCGTCCGATCGCGTACTCCCATGCAAAGGCCGCGGCGCCCGAAGTCAGGGCCAAGATCAGGATCTGGTAGCGCCAGTCGAGGTCAGGCACGAACGCGACGATGATGCCCACCACGAAGCTTCCCGCAGCAGGCCAGACCAGCACCATCGAAGTGATGAACGCCTCCACCACCAGGAGCGCGAGTCCGAACGCCCACCAGTGCCAGAATTCGATGGCCCATAGCCATCCGATCAGGACATCCACCGTGTTCGGTCCCTAGTCGCCCGCTTTCGGGACCGATGCCCGCGCCGTCGCCGCGGGCTCCGTCAATTCGTCTGCAGCGGCGTCCACGGGCACGGTCTCCGTCGGCACCGACGGCCTGCCTCCGTCCTTACCGAACACCGACTTCGCAATCTCGGCAATCCCGCCAAGGCTGCCGATCAGGTTGGAAGCCTCCACCGGGAACAGCACGACCCGCTGGTTGGGTGCAGCGGCAAGGCTACCAATCGCGCTCACGTACTTCTGGGCCACGAAGTAGTTGATCGCATTGATGTCACCGGCCGCGATGGCGGCCGACACGGAGGCCGTGGCGTGGGCCTCGGCCTGCGCTTCGCGCTCACGCGCCTCCGCATCGCGGAACGCCGCCTCCCGCCGGCCCTCGGCCTCCAGGATGGCCGCCTGCTTGAGCCCTTCCGCACGCAGGATTGCCGATTGCTTGTCCCCTTCCGCCTGCAGCACCTCTGCGCGCTTGTCGCGCTCGGCCTTCATCTGTCGCCCCATCGCCTCCACCAGGTCCGCGGGAGGCCGGAGATCCTTGATCTCCACACGTGTCACCTTGACTCCCCAGGGGTTCGTAGCCGTGTCGATGACCTGCAGGAGACGAGCATTGATGTCGTCCCGCTTGGACAGGATGTCGTCCAGCGACATCGCGCCGAGGACGCTTCGGATATTGGTCAACGCGAGGTTGATCATGGCGCCCTTCAGGTTCTGCACTTCGTAGGCGGCGCGGGGGGCGTCCACAACCTGGAAGAAGGCAACGCCATCGGCGGTGATCGTGGCGTTGTCCTGTGAAATCACGTCCTGTGAGGGAATGTCGAGTACGGTTTCTCGCATCGACAGCCGCTGCCCAACTCGGTCGATGATCGGCACGATCAGCCGCAATCCCGGCGGCAGGGTGCGCACGTAACGGCCGAAGCGTTCGACGGTCCACTGCTCGGCCTGCGGCACCTGCTTGACGCCGGACAGCACGATGACGGCCATCACGGCCACCACGGCGATGACGAAAACAAGGAACGGACTCAGGCTGTATGCCTCCATGGCAAAGGGCTCCCGTTGATCGAATGCAGCGCCAACAGCTCAATGTCGCATGATTCGTACGCCTTGAGCAAAATACACACGAATACAAGCCAATACACGTTGCCATCGAGGTGCCGCCCCGCGCGGTCCGGCGAAGCAACGATGGCCCCGGCAGCCGTAGGCAGGCGTCCCGACTGGCCATTATCTGCCGGCTCGGTCCCGGCGCGTGATCCGGCGTCGATGCCGGGCGGCACGGAGCACCGTACCCGGTTGGCGGACCGACGCCACCGCGGTGCGCCGGAGCGGTGTCGAACCGCGCCCCCGTGAACGAGCCTCCCGACTGATGCAGTTCCCGGCCAGAACCGATACCTGAGGTTCAGCCCGGCGGCCGGCACCTCGGTAGCGTCGGCCGACATACCCTAATACACTGTTTCGCCGCCGTTCTTGCGGCGGCCGGACGGGCGGCTACGCAGCTGGGCCCATGCAAGCCCGTCCTTGCGTGAACTGAGCCTGACCCAGTGCGTCTTGAGGCTCGGAATCAGGTAGCCGCGGCGCAGCAACCGAGCGCCATGCCGCAACCCCGGGTTTCCGCAGACTACGGCAAGGGAATCGGAACGAGGTCGAACAGCGCTTCATTCCACAGCAAGTGCACCCAGATCCCGACCGCGTAACCCACCGCGATCACGGGCGTCCACCGGAGGTGCGAGAAGAAGGTGTAGATCCCGCGGGCCTGTCCCATCAGGGCAACGCCCGCGGCCGAGCCGATCGAAATCATGCTGCCGCCGACGCCCGCAGCGTAGGTCACCAGCAGCCACTGTCCCTCATCCATGGACGGGAAAGCCGTCAGCACCGCGAACATCACCGGAATGTTGTCGACAATCGCGGACAGGACCCCGACCAGCGAGTTGGCCCACGTGTTGCCAAGCCCGCCGTAGACCACTTCAGTGGACAGGGCGAGATAGCCGAAATTGGCCAATCCGCCCACGCACATGAGGACCCCGTAGAAGAAGAACAGCGTGTCCCATTCGCCGCGGCCGACGGTCTTGAAAATGTCGAAGACGTCATCGTCGGCGCGCGCCTGGCCGAGATCGCTGCGCCGGAGGAGCAGGCTGTACCAGCAGAGCACGCCGAAGCCCGCCAGCATTCCGAAGGCTGGCGGAACGTGGAACAGCTGGTGGGACGACACCGTGAAGCAGATCGTCCCCAGGAACAGCGCGACGATCACAAGGGCACCGGTGCGGAGTTGCACCGTGTCCGACTCGACCGTGGGATGCCCGTCCGGAACCGCGAAATGCATGACCGCCGCCGGGATCAGGAAACTGACCGCTGACGGCACGAAGATCGCGAAGAAATCCCAGAAGGACAGCACGCCCTTCTGCCAGACCATCAGCGTGGTGATGTCGCCAAACGGGCTAAACGCGCCACCCGCGTTGGCCGCCACCACAATGTTTGCAGCTGCGATGGCAACGAACCGGGGCTGTCCCTTGCCCACGGCCATCACTACTGCGCACATCACGAGTGCGGTGGTCAGGTTGTCCGCGATGGGCGACAGAAAGAAGGCGATGATGCCGGTGATCCAGAACACCTTCCGAAGGCCAAACCCCCGGGAAACGAGCCAGGCGCGCAGCCACTCGAAGACGTTCCGCTCCGTCATCGCATTGATGTACGTGATCGCGACCAGTAAGAAGAAGAACAGCTCGGCGAATTCCAGGAACGTGTGCCGGAAGGCGTCCTGCAGCGCATGCTGCTCGGCACCGGTATCCCGGGCAGCGATCGCCAGCAGGACCCAGATCGCGGCGCCGCCGATCAGCACCGGCTTGGATTTCCGGATGTGGGTAAATTCCTCCGTCATGACCACCAGGTAGGCGATGACGAAAATCACCAACGCAAACAACCCGATCGGGGCCGTCGTGAGACCAAGATTCATTCCGCCGGACGCCTCGGCGGCAAGAGCCGGGGTCGGGGCGAGCAGCATTAAGGCGGCGATGAAGCGCATAGTACTCACTCGGAAGGGAACTGCCGGTAGCGACAGGGACCCGTATAGCCGAGCGCTCCGTCCGCCGCCACTGCCTGCTGCTTGCACTATGCTTGCCAAACCCCGACCTGCGATTGGGAGGCCGGTATGGCAGTCCAGCTACGTTCTCTCGACCATGTGACCGTGTGCACCCGTGATCTCGACGCTTCGTTGGCGTTTTATCGCGATGTGCTCGGATTGGAACTTGCCGACTGGCGGCCCCCGTTCAAGTTCGACGGGGCCTGGCTGGCACTTGCCGGACACGCTGTCGTGCATCTGGTGACCGGCCGGCCGGCGGAGAATCCCACCGGGGCCGTCGACCATTTCGCGATTGCCGGCGCGGGCTCGCCCGAAGCCGCGAAAGCGGAGTTGACGTCGAGAAGCATCGCGTTCGACGAGCGCGTGACCCCGGACGGGCGATTTCGTCAGCTGTTTATCGTGGACCCTGACGGCGTGAAGATCGAAATCGTGTTCGATCAGACGCGCCCGACGACCGGAAGCGCTACCGCCTGAACACCCGTCACCGCCCAGGCCCGCTCACTCGGGTGCGGGTGCCGTTCCTCGCCAAGCGTTTTCGATCATAGTCCGCAGCGGCACGGCCGCGAGCGGCCGCGGATTCTCGCACGGGGCGGCGAGGATCATGGCAACTGCCTGTTCGATTCCCGCTTCGGGAAAGCCCAGGTCCCGAAGGGCCACGGGGGCGCCGACCCTCCGCATGAGGTCGAACATACTTTTCGCCGGATGCGTGTCGGCGGTACCAAGCGCCCGGCTGATGCGGGTCATCGCGTCGGGGGCCGCGTCCGCGTTGTACGCGATGGCGTGGGGCAGGAGAGCCGTGTGCGTATCAGCGTGCGACAACCCCCAGCTCCCGCCGACCACGTGGGCCGCCTTGTGATGGAGCGCAATTCCCGCTGATACGATCGGCTGTCCGCATAGCCAGGCCGCGCGAAGGCCGAGGCCCCATCCGTCCAGACTGCGCGGATCGGCCGCCAATTGCTCGAGCGCCCGCGCCATCATGCCCAGCCCCTCTTCGGCCAGCAACGAAGCAAAGGGATTGGCGCCGGGACTGTAGAACGCCTCGACGGCATGCGCGATCGCGTTGAAGCCGCTTGGAATGGCAACTTCCCGCGGCAGGCCGCGCACGACCTCCGGATCGTAGATGATGGTCACCGGCAGCATCCGCTCCGACTGATGCAGCCGCTTCACGCCGTCTTCCAGCATGCCTTCCAGGTTGGTCGACTCGGAGCCGGAGAATGTCGTCGGGATGGCGATGATCGGGATGTCCGCCACGTGGGCGATCATCTTCGCGAGACCGATGGCGGACCCGCCCCCGTAGGCCACCAATCCGTCCGCCTCGGCTTGCCGGGCCGCTTCTCGAGCGACCGCGACGACCTCAACGGGAACGTGCGGGCGGGCCTCGGCGCAGACAGCGCCAACCTGACCGTGGAATCGCCCGGCCAGGTCTTCCGCCACCGCGCGTCGGCCGGGCGTGCAGCAGACCATGACCCGGGAGACTCCGAGCCGGCTGATCTCTTCCCCCAAGTTGCTGAGCGCGCCGGGGCCATAGACCACTCGGCCGGGAAGACCGATGTGGACGAACTTTTCCACTGCGTCTGGCAACCGCAATCGGTCCGCAGCTCAGCTGAGGATGGCGGTCTGCTTGCGTTCGATCAGATCGAAATCGATCTCAGCGCCGATACCAGGTCGGCTCGGCGGATAGACGAGACCATCGGAGTCCGGGCTCAAGTCCTCGACGAGGCCGTACTTCTGGGCGTCCGCCGGCAGCAGCACCTCGAAGAATTCCGTGTTGGGAATGGCGGCGATCACGTGCAGGTTGGCCCAATTGTTGTGCGAGTTGCCGCCGTGATGAACCTCGTAGTTCATCCCGAACGCCTCAGCCAAATGCGCGGTCTTCAGAATGCCGGTAATTCCGCCTTTGACCGCCACGTCGCCGCGCAGGTAATCGGTCGCTCGCATCATGATCCACGGGACGTATGCCGTGAACCCGCCTGGCGAGTACTCGGTCGCCATCAGGGGAATGTTCAGCTTTTCCCGAAGCTTGACGCAGTTGTAGATGTCGTCGTCGGCAAGCGGATCCTCGTACCAGTAGAACCCGAGTTCCTCGATGGCGCGGCCGACGCGGATCGCGTGCTGGAAGGAGTAACTCCAGGTCGAATCTAGCATGACCCGGTAATCGTCCCCGACGGCCTGCCGCACGGCGCGGCACACCTCGATATCTTCCGCCCAGCGTGTGGGAGGGTGAATCTTGTAGGCCGCCCACCCGGCTTCCTTGATCCGCACCGCTTCCTCGGCATACGCCTCCTTCGATGGCAGCAGCGCTGACGACGCGTACGCCGGCACGCTGTGCCGATACGTGCCGATCAACTGGTGCACGGGCAGTCCGGCCGCCTTTCCCGCCAGGTCCCACAGCGCGATGTCAGCGGCGCCGATGGCGCGCCAGGCCACGGCACGGTTCCGGTGGCAGAGGTCGTCGTACAGCCGTTCACGGTCGAGCGGATTTCGCTCCATCAAGAGCGGCTTCAGGTGGCGGATGAAGTCGGGGCCGTCGGCGTGCGCGCCGTCGAGCGCCGACCCCAGGAACGCATGCCCCTCGAGGCCTTCGTCGGTGTGGATCGTCACCAACCCCATCTCGCTGGTGCCACCGAAGATCCCGGTGTGGCGGTTGTAGGACGTAGCGGGAATGTCGTCCCACTGAAACAGCGTGACGGTGACGTCGGTGATCTTCATGGATCCTCCAGCCGGGACGGCGGTTCAGTGGGCAGTTGGGCGCAGATCGGCCCAGGTGGCGCGCATCCATTCCACACAGGCGACGGCTTGCTCGAACAGCGAGTACTGACATCCCTCGCCGTAGTCCAGGTTGGGAATGAACTCGGTCGAAATCTGGCCAAGCGTCGCCGCGTCGTCGGCAGCGTGGTGTCGCAACAGGGCCCGGATCACTTCCTTCCACGGCTCCAGGGCAGCTTCCCGCCATTCGGTGTGATATTCGCCGGGTGCTGGCTGCTTGAACGGATACTGGATTCCCCGGCCGGGGTTCCCGTCCTCATCGACCGCGGCGACATTCTTAGGATTGTTGGGAACCGCGGCACGGGCATGGCAGTGACGCACCCAGCCGAAATCGATCCAGCGCTGGCAAACGTTTCCCGGCGCGTACGGATCCAACACGATTTCACCGGCGGCCACCGCCTCACGGATCCCGCCGATATCCTGTTCTTCGGGGTTGTCGATCTTGAAGATTACGTGGCTGTGGTCGAGCGTCATGTTGAACGGCACGCCGTGCGACTCGACCGATCGCCCCACGGACTCCACGCGACGGAAGTCCTCCGACCACATGTTGACGTGAACCTCGAAACAGGGCGTGACGCCAATCCGGTCTCCTGCCTCGGCGGCCCGCAAGCAGGCGCTGACCACTTCATCGTCCGTCACTTCGTGGCCATCGGCATGATTCGCCAGGAACTGCACGTTGTGCACCAGCGAGCCCAGTTCCCGACCAACCTCCAGATTGTGGACGAGCAAATCCTCGTCACGCCCCAGCGTGTAGAACCAGCCTCCCGCACGCACAGGGATCCCGTACTTGTCTCTCGCCGCCAGGAACTCCCTCACCTCGCCCGGCGCCGGGGTCTTGTCAACGTAGTCGAACACGCCGGCGTCCCGGACCATCCGGAACCGGGTATCGATCTCCGGCATCGGGTCTGCGTGCGTGTGCTTGATTCCGTTGGTCTGGATGCCAAACAACAGGTCCGTCGCCAAGGCTTGGCCCTCCCCGTTCGCCACCCAGGCGTCCGTCGTGGGGCAGGGGTACGGGCAATGGATGCCGGGCAGCGCTGGTCCGCAAGCATAGTGGCACCAGGCGGCGGCCGGGGCCGGCGTCGCGGTGCAGCATCGCCCGCCGGTTCCCGGCATCCCTTCCCGGGCGACAAATGGCTATGGTTCTGACCGGCACCGGGCCGTTGACCGTTCTCGACCGCGCTGGACAATCGCGGGGTTTGGACCGGTGTCCCTGGCTGCACTGGGAGTGAGACCCATGCGGGCATTGCTGATCGTCTGCGCGCTGCTGGTGGCCGGACTGGCCCCGCACCCGCCCCGCGCGGTGGCCCAGGCCGACGAATCCACGCCGACGAAACTCCAAGGCTACGGCGAGGAAGAAGCGTACCCCGTGCCCCTCGCCACCTGGACCAACCCGGGCCTGGGCGCTGACTGGCTGTCGTTCCAGTTGGTGCAGGAACTCTTCGCGGACGCAGACGCCGTCGAGCCGATGGAATCGGACCCGCCAGTGGCGCCCGTCTTCGCGGGCGGGGTTCTGCAGGGGTACATGTTCGTGACCCGCGACATCACGGAATCGCTGGGATTCTCGTCGCTTGAATTCCTGATCGCCGTCGGGCTGCGGCTGGACGGGACGCTGGCCGGAGCCCGGGTGGTCGCGCATCGCGAACCCATCATCGATCTCATCATGCTGCAGGACCTGGTGCCCCGGTTTGCACGCCAGTACGTGGACGTGGACATTCGGGCGCCGCTCAGGGTGCAGCTGACCCAGTCCAGTGAACCCGGCTCCATCGACGGCATCTCGTCGGCCACGATCAGCGCCGTGCTCTTCAATGAGGCGATCCTGCGGGCGGCCCGGATCGTCGCGCGGGCAAAGGGCATCCGGCTGCACGATCAGCCGGTGCTGGACATCGTGACATTCCACCCCCGAGGGTTTGATGCACTGGTCGAGCACAACACCATCGGGCGGCTGCGGATTTCGAAGGACGCGGCCGCGGCGGTCGGCGTCACAGAGCCCGACCTGTCTGCCAGCGGAATGGGCGCGGCCGACCTGTACGTCTACGCCAACGAACGCGCCAGCCGCGCGGCGACTCCGCCCTTCCCGGAAGACCTGCTGCTGGACATCTACGCCGGCCCGGCCATGACGCCGACGGTCGGCCGGAATCTGCTCGGGAACACGTGGCACGACCTGTTCGTCAGCGGACGTAACCCGAACGATCTCATGCTCTGCATCATGACGATCGGTCCGTACTCCATCGACGGCGAAAAGCATCTGTCGAGCGGACCGTTTCGGCGCCTGCGTCTGCTGCAGGAGGGCCAGACCTTCGAGCTCAGCAAGGACCGCTATCGCTACCTCGGGTTCCTCCACGGAACGGACAAGCCGGACTTCGGCGAGATCGGCCTTTTCTGGATTCCGGCCGAAACCGGAATTGACCCGGTCAAACCCTGGACACTGGAAGTGCTGGTGGAGGACCAGGAGGGAGCCAACGGGGCCTGGTTCGGGCTGGACTACGTGCTGGACGACCAGTTTGTGCTGCTGCCGACCAACACGGCGGTGCTCGCGGCTGATCACGACGCGCCGGTCTGGGTAGCCGCATGGGACGCCCAGCGCGTCAACATCGCCATTCTCGTGACTTCCCTGGTGGTCCTGAGCGGCATCCTGGCAGTGCACGGCAGGTTGTCCCGGAGACCGGTCTTGCTGCAGTGGGTCCGACTCGGGTTCCTCGGCTTCGTGCTCGTCTGGATGGGCTGGTATGCGGGTGCCCAGGTGACCATTCTCAACATCCTGACGTGGCTGCAGTCGGCGGTCTCCCAGACCGGGCTAGCCGTCCTGCTGTCGGATCCACTGATCGTGCTCGTCGCGGTGTTCGTCCTGGTCACGTTCTTCCTGTTTGGCCGCGGAATCTATTGCGGCTGGCTGTGTCCCTTCGGCGCGCTCCAGGAACTGCTCGGCAAGGCGGCACAGGCGCTGCGAATCCGGCAGTTCGTGCCGAGCTACCGGGCGCACCAGTGGCTTTGGCCGGTGAAATACGTGGTCCTCGCCGTCCTGGTCGCACTGTCATTCCACGATATGGACCTGGCGGGCACTGCCTCGGAAATCGAACCCTTCAAGACCGCCATTTCACTGCGGTTTGATCGAGCATGGCCGTTCGTCCTCTATGCCGGCGGTCTGCTGGTGGCAGGGGTGTTCATCGAGCGTTTCTTCTGCCGGTTTCTCTGCCCGCTCGGCGCGGCACTGGCCATCGGCGGCAAGTTGCGGATCCGGAATCCCCTGAAGCGCCGCGACGAGTGCGGCTCCCCGTGCCAGCTGTGCGCACGACGGTGCCCGATCAACGCGATCGCACCCAACGGCTCGATCCGCATGGACGAGTGCTTCTACTGCCTTGACTGCCAAGTGATCTACCACGACGAGCACGTATGCCCGCCACTGGTCCGGGCACGGCGTCGACAGACCGCGCCGGACATGACGGTCGGCGCCACGCCGGCGGTGGCGGCCGTCAAGGACTGAAGCCGGCCGCACCCTTGCCGGAAAACCCGGACACGGACCGCCAGCCTGAGGCGGGCCGCATCGCTTCCGGGGCTTCCGAACTTGCGCCCACCGGCGCATCTGACCTACCTTCCACCGCCAACGCGCCTTGGCAGCACAGGTGGCGGCGAAATCGGCGCTGGCGCCGGCCGGAGGGGGCCATGGCACGACTTTCAGATGCGCAGGTGGAAGCCTACGGGCGCGACGGCCACGTCACCGCCGATTGGCGCTTGCCCGCCGAGACCATCGAAGCGATGCGCAGCGCGCTCGACAAGCTTGTCGACGCCAACGGCCACATGACCAGCGACAACATGTTCTGTCCGCACCTCCGGAAGGCCGGCACGCAGGGGCTCGAAGGCGATGACGCCTGGCTGGAATTCGCCCGCATCCCCGAGGTGCTTGACATGGTGGAGCAGCTGATCGGGCCCGACTTTCTGCTCTGGGGCTCCACGGTGTTTGGAAAACCCGCGAATGTGGGCAAGGAAACGCCATGGCACCAGGACGGGGAGTACTGGCCCATTTGCCCGCTCGCCAGCTGTTCGGCCTGGATCGCAATCGATGACGCCTCTTCGGAGAACGGCTGCCTGCGCGTGCTCCCCGGCACCCATCGCAACCGTCACATCCTCCAGCATCACCGACGCGAGGGCGAGGACATCACCCTGAACGAGGAACTGTGCGATCCGTCGGTCGACTACACGACTGCGCGCGACATCGTCCTCGAGGCCGGCCAGATCTCCTTTCACGACGTCTTCCTAGCGCACGGCAGCGCGCCGAACCGGTCGGGTCGGCGGCGGGCCGGCTACGTCTGTCGCTACATGCCGACGACGTCGGTGTGGGACCGCCGGCTCGGCAAGGCCCTGGAAGAGCGATCCGGCACCGTCGAGTTCGCGAAGCGGGACCTGTACCTTGTGCGCGGCCGCGACGTTTCCGGGCAGAACACCGTCGTGACCGATCGCTGATACGGGCTAGAGGTAGCCGAGGTCCCGCCAGAGCTTGTACCGCTCCCGGAACGTCGTCAGCGAGTCCCAGACGCGCGCGAAGTCCGCATCTGCCGCGGCCTCCGCCGCCACGACTTCCTCCCAGGCGGAACGAAACGTCGCCAGCATGGCTTCCGGCCACGTGTGGATCGTCACGCCCTTGCGCTGCAGCTCCTCGAGCGCAGCGATCTGAATGGTTTCGCCTTCCGCGATCGAGTGCCGGAAATTGTCTCCGCAGACCGTTTCGATCTGCGTCTGCCGTAGCGGTGAAATGCTGTTCCAGCGATCCATGTTGATCATCAGCTCGAAGTTCGTGGACTGCTGATGCCAGCCGGGGAAGTAGTAGTGCTTGGCCACCTGGTAGAAACCGAGGTTCAGGTCGATCGCCGGCATGGAGAATTCGGTCGCGTCGATGGTTCCCAGTTCAAGAGCCGGAAAGATGTCACCGCCGGCCAGCAGCTGCGTGGAAGCACCGACCCGGTCCATCACCTTGGCGCCCAGACCGAAGAAGCGCATCTTCAGGCCCTGCAGGTCATCGACGCTCTCGATCGGCTGCCGGAACCAGCCGGACGCCTCCGGCGGGATCACGCCGCACAGGATGCCGCGGATGTTGTGCCGGGCGTAGATCTCCTCGAACAGCTCCTTGCCGCCGCCGAAGTAGAACCAGGCCATGTACTCGTTGGCCGGCGGCCCGAACGGAACCGCCGCAAAGAGCTGCAACGCAGGCACCTTCCCGGCCCAGTAACCCGGCGTCGACCAGCCGGCGTCGAGCCCGCCGCTGGACACCGCATCGAAGATCTCGAGTGCCGGCACCAGCGCACCGGGATCGAAGAACTTGATCTGCACGGCACCGTCCGAGACGGCTTCGACCTGATCCTGAACCCGAATGCCGAGTGATCCCAGCTGCGTGAGCGATCCGGCGAACGTGCTCGCCATCTTCCAGCGCACGGTGTCCTGCACGACGGGCGCCGGCGCGGCTTCCTCCGTCTGGGAAACCGGCTCGCCGCCGCCGCCCGCGAAGTACGTGATCAGTACGCCGACGGCAACTCCCGCCAAGCCAAAAAGGATTGCATTCCGCATGTGCGGACCTCCTGAAACAACACGCCGGGGATCGCCGGACCACAGTCGCGGGCGGACCGCACCATTCCAGCTTGGCGGCCGAATTGCAACGATTGGCGGCCCGCCCCGAGGCAACGTCAGAGCCGCGACCGCGGGGGCGGCGCCCCCCGGGCGCCCGGGAGATCGGACCGGCCCGAACTACGTGCTGTCGACGTCCAGCGCGTAGCCGGTGGCCCACACGGTTCGAATCAGGTCTAGGCCGCCGCCTTCGTTAAGCGCCTTTCGCAGCCGCCGGATGTGCACGTCGACGGTGCGTTCCTCGACGTAGATGTTCTCGCCCCACACCGAGTCGAGCAGCTGCTGGCGCGTGAACACGCGCTCCGGAGCCTCGATCAGCTTGCGCAGCAAACGGAATTCGGTCGGCCCCAGGTGAACCCGCCGGCCGGCCCGACTGACTCGATGGGTCACCGGGCTCAGTTCGAGATCGTGGTAGAAGTACGATTCTTCGTGCTCGTCGGCAGCATGGCGGCTGCGCCGCAGAAGTGCACGCACCCGCGCCAGAAGCTCCGCCGTCGAAAACGGCTTCACCATGTAATCGTCCGCCCCGCCGGAGAATCCCTGCAACATGTCCTTTTCCGTCTTGCGGGCGGTGAGGATCAGGATGGGGAGCTTGCTGGTTGACGGCTCGCGCCGGACCGCGCGGCAGATGTCAACGCCCGAAACGGTGGGCAGCATCCAGTCAACCACCGCTAGGTCCGGCAGGTTCCTGCGAAGCATGTCAAGCGCCTGGGCGCCGTCGTCCGCTTCGTCGACTTCCAGGCCGCCGGCCACCAGGTTGTAACGGATCAGATCACGAATCTCGTCGTCGTCCTCGACGACCAGAACGCGGTGGGTCATGTCGGATCGTCAGGTGACGGCGCGCCCTCCATGAGGAAGCCCCGCCCCCGAGGGCGGTCCTCGGACGCCCGGGTCCCGGTCGTCACGTAGTCCACGAGCTCTGCAATGTTGGTCGCATGATCCGCGATGCGTTCGAGATTCTTGGCCACGAACAGCAGGTGGACGCCCGGCGTGATGCGGTGCGGGTCCTCCAGCATGTGGGTCAGGAGCTCCCGGCACAGGGCGACGTACATGTCGTCGAGTTCCCGGTCGCGATGCCGGATCGACTTTGCCTGATCGACGTTGCGGTCGCGGTACGCATCCAGTGCATCCTTGAGCATCGTGTGTGAGGCGTCGCCCAGTTTCGGAAGCGCGTAGAGCCCCGGCACCTCCCTCGTTTCACACAGAACGATGGATCGTCGCGCCATGCTGGCCGCGAGGTCCCCGGCACGCTCCAGATAGCCTGCGATCTGGATCGCGGAGATCGTCATGCGCAGATCCTGTGCGACCGGCTGGCGGAGCGCAAACAGCCGTTCGACCTGATCCTGGATATCTTGCTCGTAGCGGTCGATCTCTGAATCCTGCTCAATGATCCGCGGGGCCGACTCGCTGTCGCGTTGCGCGACCGCCGTGACGGCGCGCGCAATCTGAGCCTCCACCAAACCGCCCATCTCGAGCAAGCTGCGCTCGATCTTGTCGAGATCCTCGGTGAAAGCTTTGACCGTATGTTCGGCGGGCATGCGCAGCTCCTGCGGCTATCCGAAGCGACCTGTGATGTAGTCTTGGGTCGACGGTTCGGAAGGATTGGTGAAGATTCTTTGTGTCTCGTCGAACTCGATCAACCGGCCCAGATTCAGGAAGGCCGTCTTTTGCGAGACGCGGGCTGCCTGTTGCATGTTGTGGGTCACGATGATGATCGTGTACTCGGACTTGAGTTCGTCGATCAACCCCTCGATCGTCGCCGTGGCGATCGGATCAAGCGCCGAACACGGCTCATCCATCAGCAGCACATCCGGGCGTACGGCGATTGCGCGAGCAATGCAGAGGCGTTGCTGCTGACCGCCCGACAGGCTGGTTCCCGGCTGGTCGACCCGGTCTTTGACCTCATCCCAGATCCCGGCTCGTCGCAGGCTGGTTTCGACGATTTCGTCGAGGTCGCCCCGCGTCGGCGCCATGCCATGGAGACGAGGACCGTAGGCCACATTGTCGTAGACGGACTTGGGGAACGGGTTCGGTTTCTGGAACACCATGCCGATGCGCATTCGCAACTGCACGACATCGACATCCGGGCCCGCGATGTCGCTGCCGTCAAGCAACATGCTTCCGGTGCTTCGGCAGTCGTCGATCAGATCATTCATGCGGTTAAAGCATCGGAGGAAGGTTGACTTGCCGCATCCGGACGGTCCGATAAACGCGGTGACCTCGCGTGACATGATGTCCAGGTCGATATCGAAGAGTGCCTGCTTCGCGCCGTAGTAGACCGACACCGCGCGCGCTACCAGCTTTGGCTGCGGGTTGGAGAGAACGCTTACGTTCACCATTGCTTCTCGAACTTTCGGCGGAGATAGACAGCGAGTCCGTTCATCACCAGCAAGAAACCCAGAAGCACAATAGTCGCGGCAGCTGTCTTCTCGGCGAAGCCGCGCTCCGGACTGTCAGCCCAGAGATAGACCTGGGCTGGAAGCACCGTGGATGGGTCAGTGAAGCCACCCGGGATTTCCACGACAAAGGCGACCATCCCCATCATCAGCAATGGCGCCGTCTCTCCCAATGCCCGTGCCATACCGATAATGGCTCCCGTCAGCGTGCCCGGTGCCGCGGCCGGCAGCACGTGATGGAAGATGGCCTGCACCCGGCTCGCGCCCAGCCCGATCGCCGCCTCGGCAAATGACGGCGGCACCGCCCGGATGGCTGCGCGCGAGGAGATGATGATGGTGGGGAGTGTCATCAGGCTCAGCACGAGACCGCCGGATATCGGGGCGGACCTCGGCAGTCCGAATACGTTCAGGAACACCGCGAGGCCTAGCAGCCCAAAGACGATCGAAGGTACCGCAGCAAGATTGTTGATGTTGATTTCGATCAGCCGGGTAATCCGGTTCTTCGGAGCGAACGCTTCCAGATATACGGCCGTCATCACGCCAACCGGGAACGAGAGCACGATGGTCACCAGGAGCGCCAGTGCAGAACCGACGATGGCGGCAAGGATTCCCGCTTCCTCCGGGTTGCGGCTGTCGCCTCGCGTGAAGAAGCTGCGGTTGAAGCGCAGGTCGATGCGCCCGGCTTCCTCGAGCGCGGCGATGCGGGCCAGGGAGGCATCCGAGATGGGGCGCTCCTCTTCCGGCAGGGCGGCGTCGATCCGCCCCTTGTAGAACTGGTCGACCGGGTCCGACGCCAGTACCCACACGTCCTCCACAGTCCCGATGATGGCGGGATCCGCCTCAACCGTCTCCCGCAGGACAAACACTGTGCCTGCGCTCACCAATCCCGCCAGCGCCCGGCGCTCCGCACGCGAACTGCCAGCGTTGGGGAACAACTCCAACAGACTCGTGCGCAGCATCTTCCGGTAGCTTCCGGCTTCGATGAGCTCCTGGTCGAAATTGACCGTCAGCCGCACTTCGGTCTGCACGAAACCCATGTAGCCGCGGCTGACGATGCTCGCGAGAAATACGACCAGGAAACCCAAAGCCGCCGAGATCGCGAGAATCCCGTACAGCTGGAACCGCCGTTCGGCCCGCTTGCGCCGTAGCAGCAACCGGTTGGCCGCCGCCTGGGAGCTGATCGTCGTGGGGGCGTAGCTACTCATACCGTTCGCTGTACTTCTGGACGACCCGAAGTGCGACCACGTTGAGGGCCAGAGTCACGATGAACAACGTGAGTCCCAGTGCAAAGGCCGCCATGGTCTTTTCCGAATCAAACTCATGGTCGCCGACCAGCAGGGTGGCAATCTGGACCGTCACCGTCGTTACGGCCTCAAACGGATTCGCCGTCAGGTTGGCCGCCAGACCGGCCGCCATCACCACGATCATCGTTTCGCCGATCGCGCGCGAGATCGCGAGCATGAAGCCGCCGACGATTCCCGGGGTGGCCGCCGGCAGAATCACGCGTTTAATCGTTTCCGAGGCCGTGGCTCCAAGACCGTAAGAGCCCTCGCGGAGGGACATCGGCACGGCAGTCATGATGTCATCGGATAGGGATGACACGAACGGGATGATCATGATGCCCATGATCAGTCCTGCAGCCAGCGCGCTCTCCGAGGAGATGGTGAGCCCCAGGTCCACACCCAGATTGCGCATGCTCGGCGCCAGGACGAGCGCCGCGAAGAACCCGTAGACGACGGTCGGGATCCCGGCGAGGATTTCGAGCAGCGGCTTGATCACGGCGCGGACCCGAGGGTGGGCGTACTCCGCGAGATAGATTGCCGACATCAGGCCGATCGGACCGGCCACCAGCATCGCGATGACCGTGATCAGCAGGGTGCCGGCGAACACCGGCACGGCCCCGAAGGCACCGGATGCGGCGACCTGGTCTTCACGCAGCGCGATCTGCGGAGACCATTCCAGACCGAAGAAGAACTCGAACGGCGAGACCAGCTGGAAGAATCGGAAGGTCTCGAACACCAGAGACAGCACGATCCCGACGGTCGTCAGAATCGCGATGATCGATGCAATGAACAGCGCCACCAGCAGCGCTGTCTCAACCCGATCGCGGGCCGTCAGCTCCGGACGAATCCGTCGCCAGCCCCAGAAGAATCCGAGAACGGAAACTGCCGTTACCAGGGCGAAGCGCGCCGCTGCGCTGAGATTCTCAAGGTTCAGCAGCAGTTCCACCGACGCCATCGGAACGTGATCGGTCACCACGCCCGCAGCGGCATTCTCGATCGAAACGTAGAGCAGCGTAGCCGCCGTACCCGACAGGTCCGGAAAGTCGGAGAGGACGAGATTGCGGATGACCTGGTCATCGACGACGGTCCATACCGCATAGACGAGGGCTGCCGGCACCACCGTCCAGAGCGTCCCGTACCAACCGTAGTGCCCCGGAAGTCCGGGCAACGACCGTTGCGGCGCCGCGCTGATTCGCGCGCGCGAGGCGTAGAACGCGCCGACACCGAACAGCGCGATGATCAGGAGAGGGAGGTACGACAGCAACATGGGAAACGAAAGGGGCGGCGCGAAAGCCTGGGCCACCCCCGTCCTGGTTGCGATCAGAGGCTCTCAAGCGGGGTTAGATTAGCGGCATCGTCGCCAAACATCGTCCGCTCGTCGGTCGGGAGAGGGATCAGGCCCCGGTCCGTCAGGTAGCCCTCGTCACCCCAGGCGTCATCGCTGGTGAAGGCGGAAATGTACTCGCGGATTCCGGGGATCACGCCAACGTGCGCTTTCTTCACGTAGAAGTAGAGCGGCCGGGACACCGGGTAGGCCCGCGTCGCGATGTTCTCGAACTCGGGTGCCACCCCGTCGATGGATGCGCCCTTCACAGCGTCACGGTTCTGGTCGAGGAACGAAAAGCCGAAGACGCCGAAGGCGTTGGGGTTCTCGGCCAGCTTCTGCACGATCAGATTGTCGTTCTCGCCTGCCTCGATGTAGGCCCCGTCTTCTCGAATACCTCGGCAAATCGCCTTGTAGCGGTTCTTGTCTTCCTGCTCGATGGCCTGCAGCCCCGGGAACGTCTTGCATCCGCCCTCGACGGCAAGCTCGTTGAAGGCGTCGCGCGTGCCGGAGGTCGGCGGCGGGCCCAGCACCTCAATGGCAACGTTAGGAAGGGCAGGGTCGACGTCCGCCCACGTCTGGTTCGGATTGTCGACCAGCTTGCCACCTTCTTGATTGCCTTCCGGTACCTGCTTCGCTAGGGCGAGGAAAAGGTGGCGCAACGTGAAGTGCGCCTCCGGGACGGTCTTCGCGTTGGCGATGACGATGCCGTCGTAGCCGATCTTGATCTCGACGACGTCCTGGACACCGTTCGCCCGGCACTTCTCAAGCTCGCTACTCATCATGCGGCGAGAGGCATTGGTGATGTCGGGGTGATCGGTTCCAAGGCCGGCGCAAAAGAGCTTCATGCCGCCACCGGATCCGGTGGCTTCGATCTTGGGTGTCTTGAAGTCCGAACCCCGGCCGAAGTTCTCCGCGACCACGGTTGCGAAGGGATAGACGGTCGAGGATCCGACGATGTTGATCTGGTCGCGTGCCTGAGCGGTACCGGCCACGGCGGCTACGGCGCCCGCGACGAAGACTGCGGCGACGAGACGAGTGTGCATGGTGCGGAATGCTCCTGAAGAGGATGCAGGGCTAGAGCCGGCCCCGTTTCCACCATTGGTACCTGATACCGTCGTCACCAATTGTGTATGGAATACGAAGATTATGTGACAGTCGGGTCGAGCGGCGGCGGCGGCAAGCCTTCGAATGTCACGCTGATCGCGCAACCGACGCCCGGCTCACTCTGTACATCAAGGGCGGCGCCATGTCGGCGGGCAACGTGCTTCACGATGGCGAGTCCGAGCCCGTGGCCAGGGATACGGCGGTTGCGGGCCTGGGCGGATCGGTAGAACCGCTCGAATACGCGTTCCGTTTCGCCCGGCGGAATGCCTTCGCCGTCATCGGTCACCGTGATCCGGGCTGGCTTCGGGCCCACCTCCACGCGGACGCTCCCTCCCTGCCGGCCATGCTTGATCGCGTTGCTGAGCAGGTTGGTCAGCAGTTGGCGCAGTTGGTCGGCATCGCCGGTCACTTCAACCGGATCGGTCGGCACCTCCACCTTGACGTCCATCGACTGGACCGCGGCCTGCCACGTCAGGTCCTCCGTTACCGCGCGGGCAAGCGGAACCAGATCCACCCTGCCGTCAGGCGGCAATGCCTCGCTCATCTCGACGGCCGACAGATGGATCATGTCGTCGACTAGCGTCACCATCCGGCCCGCCTGCTTGCCGAGCCGGTCCAGGTAGAGGGTCCGCACCTCGGGGTCGTCGCGCCCTGGCCCCTGCAATGTTTCCACCATGCCGAGAATTGCCGTCAGCGGTGTCCGGAATTCGTGGCTGGCGTTGGCGAGGAACGTCGTCCGGGCCGTCTCGCGGGGCGTGGAATCGGCAAGCTCCAGGCAGACCATGACCCGGCGCGGCGCGGCCCCGGCATTCACCTCGAACGGATGCACCGACACCTGGTACAGGCTGCCGTCCTGGGCCGGAAGCCGGCACTGGACCGTCTGCACCGTACGCTCACGCCCGGCCGTGTCGACCGCCTGCAGGCAGGCCGGCACGCGGGTGAGCTCGGGTAGTGCGTGGCCGGGCGGGGTCTTCTGGAACAGTTTCGCAGCGGCGGCATTGGCGTCGGTCACCCTGCCGTCGGGATTCAGCGTCAGCACCGGCATGGGCAGCGCGAGCAGGAGTCCGTCGAGGAACCGATCACGGTCGGCGACACCGGAACGGATGCGGCCCACCTCGGATTCCAGTTGACCGAGGTGCCGGGAAAGCTCGCGAAGGCTTCCGCCGAAGACTTCCGCATGGGCGCCGGAATCTCCGTCACGCATGGCCCGGACCCATCGGACTAGCCGCCGGGAATCGCGGACCTCCAAGAGGGCAATGCCGACCCCGAGTACGAGCGTGGCGCCCCAAACTGCGAAAGCGACCTGCCAGTCCAGCTGCGCCGTGGCGACCGCCCCCAGCAGCACCACGCCCGGCGGCGAGGCGGTGCGCAGGACCGCTCGGAATACCTCGGCAATCGGCACAGAGCTGCAGCTCCTGAACTACTCTCCGTCTACAGCCCCGTGCGCCGCCAGGATGGCGGCCGTGACGATCTCCGACACGCGTGCGCCCATCCGCGTGATCTGCGCCGAATGCGTCAGGCCCGTCAGCATCGGACCGAGGATCTGGCACCCGCCCGTCTCGCACAGCAGGTGGACGGCAATGCTGGCGGCGTGCAACCCCGGCATTACCAGCACGTTGGCGGGCCCGTCCAGTCGGCAAATCGGGTAATGCTCCTGCAGATCGGTGCGCAACGCGATATCCGGCGCCATCTCGCCGTCGTAGGCGAAATCGGCCTCGCGCTCGTCCAGGATCTCGACAGCCCGTCGCACCCGCTCGGTTTCCGGACTCATGGGCTGACCAAAGTTTGCAAACGACAGCAGGGCAACCTTCGGTTCATGGCCGAAGCGGCGTGCCGTCGACGCCGCGCCAACCGCGATGTCGGCGAGCTGGGTCGGCGTCGGCGTCTCATGGATCGTGCTGTCAGCAATGAACAGCGTCCGCCCCCCGGTCACCGCGATCGAGAGGCCGAAGATCTCGCCGTTGGCCGGCGGGTCGATGACCCGCCGGATGTCGGCCAGCGCCGAATACTGATTGCGGGTGGTCCCGGTAACCAGCGCATCCGCATCGCCGAGCGCGACGGCACAGGCGGAGAACACGTTGCGGTTGCGGTTGACGAGACGTTGGCAGTCGCGCCTCAGGTAGCCCTTGCGGGCGAGGCGCCCGTACAGGAAGTCCGTATAGGCGTCGGTACGCGTGCTGACGGCGGCATTGAGGATTTCCAGGCCCGCGGCCGACCGGATGCCCAACCGGTCCATGCTGGCCAGCACGCGCTCTTCGTTGCCCACGAGCACCGGGGTGCCGTAGCCCTCGTCCCGCCAGCGCGCGGCCGCGCGGATCATCCGGCTCTCGTCCCCCTCGGCAAACACCATGCGCCGCGGCGTGGCGCGCACCCGGTCACCCAGTACCTGCATGAATGACGCCGTCCGGTCGAGCCGCGTGGCCAGGGTGCGCTGGTACTCGACTGCATCACGAATCGGGCGCTTGGCAACGCCGGAGGCGATGGCTGCCTCCGCCACCGCCGGCGGAATCTGCGTGATCAGCCTCGGATCGAATGGCTTGGGAATGATGTGTTCCGGACCGTAACGCAGGGTCCGTCCGGCATAGGCCGCCGCCACCTCGTCAGGGACATCCTCGCGCGCGAGCGCCGCGAGGGCCTCGGTGGCGGCGATCTTCATCTCCATGTTGATCGTGGGGGCCCGCACATCGAGCGCGCCCCGGAAGATGTACGGGAATCCCAGAACGTTGTTGACCTGGTTCGGGTAATCGGAACGGCCGGTCGCGACGATCGCATCTTCCCGCACCTCGGCCAGGTCCTCCGGCCGAATCTCCGGGTCCGGATTGGCCATCGCAAAGACGACCGGTTTTTTTGCCATCGACCGCATCATGTCCGCGGTGAATGCTCCCTTGGCCGACAACCCGAACGCCACGTCCGCCCCCTTCAGGGCATCCGCAAGCGTGCGGTCGCTGGTGCGGACGGCATGGGCGGACTTCCACTGATTGACCCCGTCCCGTCCCTGGTAGATGACACCGGAGCGGTCGCAGAGCACGGTGCTGCCCGGCTGGCACCCCATGGCCTGGAGCAATTCGGCGCACGCGATCCCCGCCGCCCCGGCGCCGTTGATGACGATGCGCGTGTTCTCGAGGGTCCGACCGGTCAAATCGAGCGCGTTCAGCAGCCCGGCAACCGCGATGATCGCCGTGCCATGCTGGTCATCGTGAAAGACGGGAATATCGAGCGCGGCGGACAGCTGCTGCTCGATGATGAAGCACTCGGGCGCCTTGACGTCCTCGAGGTTGATCCCGCCCCAGCTGCGGGCAACCGTCCGAATGGTCTGGACAAACTCGTCCACGTCTTCGGTATCCACCTCGATATCGATCGCGTCGATGTCCGCGAAGCGCTTGAACAGGACGGCCTTGCCCTCCATGACGGGCTTCGAGGCCAGGGCTCCGAGATTGCCGAGACCGAGCACCGCGCTGCCGTTGGAGACCACGGCCACGGTGTTGCCCTTGGACGTCAGGTCAAAGGCCGCACTCGGATCACGCTCGATTTCCAGGCAGGGAATGGCGACGCCGGGAGAATATGCGAGCGAGAGATCCCGGGCCGTCACCAGGGGCTTGGTGGGAGCGATTTCCAATTTGCCCGGCTTGCCGCGACGATGAAACTCGAGCGCCTCCTCGGTGGTGTAGCTGTGAAGCGGCGTCTGGTCGGTCATGTGCGATTCCGGGTGCATCGGGCCAAACTGGCCGCACCCGTGCCCTGTCCTGTCTTCGGAGATTCCTGGGTGCCCGGGTACCACGCGCGGAACAGGGTCGCACATCCGCCTTCAGAGCAGGCAGGCAACCGAATCCGGCCCAAGCGCCTCATTGCACCTTGCATCGTAGCGAAAACTCCGCTTCCCTGCCGACCGGTGTGGGTTCGGCTGCTGTGCCTCTCCTTCACGTCGCGTGTCGCCGGGCGCCTTCGGTCGGCACGAGCGTGAACGCCGCGATCCGGGGCGCGGCGGTATCGTGGCCCGGCAGCGTGCCTTGAAAGTTGCGGCCCCGGCTTCCATTCTGCGAACCGCTGGCCCCGTTTCTCGGGCGAGCCGTACCACGCAGCAACGCCGATGACAGGGAACCTCTCATGGCTAATTCACCTTCCAACGACCGGAGCCTGGTTTGGGTCACAATCGGCACGATCGTGTTCGCCGCAGCGGCCATTTACGTGCTGGTACAGGTCCTCAACTACTGATCCAGGAACGTGCCGGACACCTTCCGGCCCACCATCGGAACTTCGCCCATGTCCATTGACTTAAGTTTCATCAAGCCGTCGCTGCCCCGGAGCGGTGCGGTTGTCGTCGCCGTCGGCAAAGGCGGCAAGCTTTCCGCCAGCGGTCGAGACCTTGACCGGCGCCTCAAGGGAGCGCTGCTGAAAGGGGCCAAGGCCCACCGCTTCCAGGCGAGCTTCGGCAAAACCATGCTGTTTCCGGCGCCGACCGGAATCGCGGCGGACAGCGTCATGCTGGTCGGACTGGACGATGTTGCAAAGATCGATGCGGAAGCCGTGGCCCGGATCGGCGCGGCGATTGCGCAGGCGCTTGACCGGCACCGGGTAGCGCGGGCGACGGTGTTCTCGGACCTGCCGGCCGGGGTGACGGTGGACGCGCCCGAGGCCGCCGCCCAGATCGCCTACGGCATCCGCCTGCAGAGCTACCGTTTCGACCGGTACCAGACCCGGCTCAAGGACGAGCAGAAACCCGTCATCAGCGCCGTCGCCGTGACAGCTGACCCGGTCGGCGCGGCGGAAAAACGTTTTTCGGCACTCGACCGGATCGCCGACGGGGTCTTCTTCACGCGCGACCTGGTCTCCGAACCGGCCAACATCCTGACCCCCGTGCAACTCGCCGCGGCTGCCCGCAGCCTCCGCCCACTCGGGGTCGAGGTGGACGTGCTGGCGCCGGCTCGTTTGAAAGCGCTGGGCATGGGCGCCCTGCTCGGGGTGGCCCAAGGCAGCGCCAACGAACCGAGGGTGGTGACTCTCCGCTGGCGCGGGCGCCGAACCACACGGCCCGATCTCGCACTGGTCGGCAAGGGCGTGACGTTTGATACGGGCGGGATCTCGATCAAGCCATCGGCGTCGATGGAAGACATGAAGTGGGACATGGGGGGCGCCGGCGTGGTGCTCGGCACCATGAAGGCGATCGCGGGCCGGAAGGCGAAAGCACATGTCGTGGGCGTGGTCGGACTGGTGGAGAACATGCCGTCCGGCACGGCGCAGCGTCCCGGCGATGTCGTCACCACCATGAACGGCCAGACGATCGAGGTGATCAATACGGACGCGGAGGGTCGGCTCGTGCTCGCCGACGCCCTGTGGTTCGCTCAGCAGAAGTTCAAGCCGAAGGCGGTGATCGACCTCGCGACGCTGACTGGCGCCATCCTCGTGGCGCTGGGTCAGGAGCGGGCCGGGCTGTTCTGCAACGATGACCAGCTGGCTGACCGCCTCGGTGCGGCCGGCGACGCGGTCAATGAGAAAATCTGGCGTTTCCCGCTCGACAGCGAATATGACCGGCACATCGAGTCGCGCATCGCCGATATGAAGAATGTGGGCTCCGGCCGTTACGCCGGCAGCATCGCGGGCGCCAAGCTCCTGGAGCGCTTCATCGACGGCATCCCGTGGGCCCATCTGGATATCGCCGGCGTCACCTGGCGGACCCGCGGTCGGCCCCTGGTTCCGCCCGGAGGGACCGCCTTCGGCGTGCGCCTGCTGGATCGCTACGTCGCGGACAACCTTGAATGAGTGGACCGCAGATCCACCTCTACGGCTGCACGCAGCCCGTCGGATCGGTAGTCCCGAAGCTGCTGCACGCGGCCTTGCGGCAGGACATGCGGGCCGTGGTTCGCTCCCCGGATGCGGAGCGGATCGAGGCACTCAATGCCAGTCTGTGGGAGGGAGGAACCGCGTTCCTTCCGCACGGTGCGGACGGCGACGATCATCCCGAGGAGCTGCCTGTCTTCCTCACCACAACCACAGCCGTGCCCAACCGTGCGCAGTTGCTGGTGCTGCTCGACGGTGCGGACGATTCGGATGCCGATGCGTTCCAGCGGGTCTGCATGCTCTACGACGCGACCGACCCGGAAGCCACGCGGTCTGCCGAGGCGTTCGGACGGGCTCGCTCGGAGACCGGCGGCCTGCAGTGGTCGGTCCAGACCGACGAGGGCCGGTGGGAGCGCGCGGCAGCGGCGGCCGAGGCTGCCCCCCCGGCCGCGACGGAAGTGTCCGAGGCTGACGAGTCCGACGCCGACGATGCCGCGGCCAGCAAATCCGGTGACGGCGGGCCGCCCCCCCGCGATCCGCCGTCCGTCGAACGCACCCTGTCGATCATCAAGCCCGACGCCACACAGGCCAACGTGACCGGCAGCATCGTTGCCCGGCTAGAGGAAGCGGGTCTGCGCGTCGTCGCACAGCGACGCCTCCAGCTCACGCGGGCCGCCGCCGAGGGCTTCTATGCGGAGCACCAGGAGCGCCCGTTCTTCCAGTCGCTTTGCGACTTCATGACCTCCGGACCGGTGGTGGTCCAGGTGCTGGAAGGCGAGGACGCGATCGTGCGCAACCGCCAGGTGATGGGTGCCACCGATCCAGGCGACGCCGACCCCGGGACGCTTCGGAAGGACTTTGGATCCTCGATCGAGCAGAACGCGATCCACGGGTCGGATTCGCCTGCGTCGGCCGCACGCGAGATCGCCTACTTCTTCTCCGCGCTCGACATCGTGGGCTGAACCGGCCCACCAGGCCCGATTCCTCCGGGATCGCTGAGCCGACCGGCGGCGATAGCGGCCACCACCTCCGGATAGAGCCCGTGCTCGGCGGACAGGACGCGGGTGGCCAGAGTCGCGGGATCGTCGCCTGGCCGAACCGGTACTGCCGCCTGGGCAATAACGGGACCGGCATCCACCTCCGAGCGGACCCAGTGCACCGTGCACCCGTGACGTCGAACGCCGTCACGCAGCACGCGTGCGTGCGTGTCCAGCCCCGGATACGCCGGCAACAGCGATGGATGGATGTTGATCAGCCGGCCGCGCCAGTGATCGACAAAGCCCGGTCCGAGAATCCGCATGAAGCCCGCCAGGCAAATCAGCTCCACGCCCGCGCGTTCAAGGGCCTTGGAAAGCCGGGTGTCAAATGCCGCGCGCCGCTCCCCTGCCGCGCGCTCGATGACCACCGCGGAAACACCTGCCGTTGCGGCGCGCTCGAGCGCCGCCGCGCGCGGTTGATCAGACACCACGAGAGCAATCCGAAACCCGGCACCGGCCGCGATGGCGGCCCGGTCGAGCAGCGCCTGCAGGTTGGAGCCGCGCCCGGAGACGAGCACGGCCACGTTCAGTACTGCCACGCGGACTCCGGGTGCTCGATGGCCACTGCCGGCCCATCGCCCGTGCTCACCGTTCCCACCGGCCAAGCACGCATCCCGTTCCCTTCAAGGTCTTGCTGAATCCGCTCGGCCGCGGCGGATGGCGCGACGAGCAGCATCCCGGCGCCGCAATTGAACGTGCCGAACAGAGTGTCGGCGTTCAGCCCGCCAGCCACGCGGAGCCAGTCGAACAGTGGTGGCAGGCGCAGGGCGGCGCCGTCGAGCGTGACCTGCGTGCCGGTCGGAAGTACGCGCGCCAGATTGGCAGCGATGCCGCCGCCGGTGATATGCGCCAACGCCTTGACAGTGCCAGTGGCCAGCACCGGCAGGAGCTGGCGCACATAGATCCGGGTCGGATCGAGGAGCGCCTCGCCCAAGGACCGGTCCGGCGCGAAGGGGGCCGGGCCAGCCAGGTCGAATCGTTCCCCAGCGACGATCGCCCGCACCAGCGAGAAGCCGTTGGCATGCAGTCCGTCGCTCTCCAGCGCCAGGACGATATCCCCCGGCTCGAGATCATCGCGAGGGAGCACGCTGTCCCGTTCAACCGCCCCCACCGCGAAACCGGCAAGGTCGTAGGCCCGGCCCGAATAGAGGCCAGGCAATTCGGCCGTTTCGCCACCCGCCAGCGTGCATCCTGCCTGCCGGCAACCCTCAACCACCCCCTGCAGCACCTGAAACGCGTGCTCGGGGTCGAGGCGGCCGGTCGCGAAGTAGTCGAGAAAGAAGAGCGGCTGCGCGCCCTGCACCAGGAGATCATTGACGGACATCGCAACGAGGTCGATCCCGATTCCGTTGTGCCTGCCGACCGATTCCGCGAGCAGCAGCTTGGTCCCAACCCCGTCGGTCGCGGCCACGAGCAACGGGTCCCGGAATCCCTCGCGCTGGAGATCGTAGACCGCGCCGAAGCCGCCGAGGTCGCCGGTCGTCCCGGCCCGGGCGGTCGTACGGACCAGCGGCGCCAGCCGGGCCACCAGCTGCTCTGCGGCGCTGGTGTCGACGCCCGCTCCTGAATAGGTGTACTGCTTGGAACCCGTCATCGACGCACGTGGTCGCTCCGTGGCGATCCCCAAAGGGCTAGGCTGGCGTCGGCCGTCGGCACGGCCAACGGCGAATCACCATGCATTTATATTTGCTGCCATGCAAAATATGACGCGAAGTCGAGCGCTTCCGACGCTTGTCGGCGCCTGGCTGTTCTGGATGGCGGGCAGTCTCTGCAGTCCCGCTGCAGCCCAAGGTACCGCCGACATCTACACGGTCGGGGGCATCGCGGTCGACGAGACCGGAACCGACGGCAGTTCGGCACGAGCCGCCGCACTCCACGCCGGCGAGCGTGTGGCGTTCGACCGACTGCTGCAGTGGCTGCTCCTGAAAGAAGATGTGGGCCGGATCCCTGACGATGTCCGCGCAAACCCGTCCCGGTTCGTCACCGGCTATTCGGTGCAGAACGAGCGGATTGCGGCCAATCGCTACCGCGCAACGATTGAAGTGCAGTTCGATCGCGACCGGGTGCGCAACCTGATGGGCGAGCTGGGTCTCGTCTTCGAGGAACACCGTCCCCCCACCCACCTGCTGATCCCGCTCCTCGGCCAAGGCGGCCAGCTGACCTTGTGGGACAACAACCCGTGGCTCGACATCTGGGCAAACCGACCGAGTGCAGGTGACTTCATTCCGTTGCTGGTGCCGCACGGCGAACTCGGCGATGTCTCCGCGCTCTCCGTTGCCGAAGCTGCGGGCGGACAGGCGGACCGGATCGCGGGACTCGCTCGACGCTACGGTGTCACCCACGCCCTGCTGGTCCGGGCCGACCAGGCTGCCGAAGGGAGGCAGGTGACCGTGTCCGTAGTCCTTACCGATCGGGGGCAGCCGATCGGGGACCCGCTGCGGTTTCAGTCGCGCCGGGCTGTCGATGAATCGGGCGCAGACTTTCTTGGGCGCACGGCCATGACCACCGCCCGGGCGGCAGCGGACCTCTGGATCCAGTCGGTTCGCGACCGGCGCGCCGCCGACGGGGTCCTCGCCGTACGCGCGGAGTTTGGAGATTTCCGCGAGTGGCGGCGTCTGCTGACCGAGGTCCAGCGCTCCAGCCGCCTTGCTCACGTTACGATCCGGCGCCTGACAACGCGGCACTCGGACCTCTTGCTCCATTACAGCGGTACTGTTGATGCCGTGCGCGAAGCTCTGACAGCCATCGGACTGGACGTCGAAACCGCCGGTGACCCGTGGCTGCTGCGGTTCGCGGCCACGGAGGACCCCCCGCCCGTCGCAGCACCCGTTCCCGATGTGCCGGTCGAGCCTGAGCCACCGGCGCCGCCCGTCGTCGATTGAGTCCCATGTCCCTTGTGTCCGGCACTCGTGGCGTGATCGCGATCTGGCTGGCGTTTTTCGTGGCGGCCTCCGCAATCCTCTGGCTGTTCTCCTCCATTCTTCTGCCGTTCATCCTTGGCGCTGCCATCGCCTATCTGCTCGATCCTGTCGTCGACCGGTGTGAGGACCTGGGGCTGGGACGTAGCCTCGCCACCACGCTGGTTCTGATCGTCGCCACCCTGGCGGCGTTCGCCATCACCGGTTTGCTCCTCCCGGTGGTTGTCGACCAGGCGCAATCATTCGCCGCCAAGGCGCCCGACCGGATCGGACGGATCCTGGCGTGGTTGGACCAGATCCGACACCTGCTGACGGAACGCTTTGGCTGGGAGCTTGGCAGCAGCGCGCAGGATCTGCTGCCGCTCCTCAGTGGGGAGATCGGCGTCTGGGCGCTTACGACGCTGCAAAACCTTTTTCGGTCCGGCGCCGCCATCATCAACGTCAGCGGGCTGCTGCTGGTAACCCCGTTGGTGGCCTGGTACCTGCTCCGGGATTGGGACGAGCTGGTGGCGCGGATCGACTCGCTGCTGCCGCGCCGCAACTTGGCGGCCGCGCGCGCCCGCTTCGTCGAAATCGACCGGGTCCTGGCCGGGTTCGTCCGCGGACAATCGACGAGCTGCGCCCTCCTTGCAGGTTTCTATGCCCTTGTTCTCGGCCTGATCGGCATCCCGAACGGCGTGCTCATCGGCCTGTTCGCGGGCCTCATTTCGTTCGTGCCCTACGTCGGGACGATACTCGGCCTGCTGCTTTCGGTGGGCCTGGCCGCCCTTGAGTTCGGCGCAGCATGGCAGACCGTGGTCGCCGGCATCGTCTTTGCCGCCGGTCAGCTGGTTGACGACTACGTGCTGCGCCCCCGGCTTGTCGGCGAACGCCTGGGCCTGCACCCCGTCGGCACCATCTTTGCCCTCTTCGCGGGCGGTGCCCTCCTGGGCTTCGTCGGAATTCTCGTCGCCGTGCCGGCCGCAGCTGTCATCACGGTTCTGCTTCGGTCCGCGCTGGCGTGGTACCGCGAGAGCGGATTCTACCGGGAGACATGACGCCAGAGTTCCAATACACGTTTGCCTTCGACGTGCGCGAGGCGCAGGACCGTGACGATCTGGTCGTCGGCCCGGCGAATGCGGCCGCCGTCGCCTGGGTGGACCGGTGGCCCGACTGGCATCCGCCTGGCCTCGTTCTGATTGGCCCGCCGGCCGCCGGGAAATCGCACATTGGTGCCGTGTGGTGCCGTCGCTCGGGCGCGGCCCGGCACCCGGCGGCGCGGTTGCACCCGGCACTCGAGGCCGCGCGGGGGGGCGCGCGGGCGCTTCTGATCGAGGATGTCGATGGCGCCGCCGACGAGGACAGCCTGTTTCGCCTTGTCAATGCGATGATCGAGGCGCGCGGCCACCTGCTCGTGACCTGCCAGCGGCCCCCGGCGCAATTGGGCTTGCGCGTGCCGGACCTCCTGTCACGGCTTCGCGCCATGCAATCGGTCTTCCTGGGCCAACCGGACGACGAACTGCTCGGCCGCGTGATCAAGAAACAGTTCGGTGACCGCGGGGTACGCGTCGACAACGAAGTGATACTCTTCCTTCTGCGGCGCATGCAGCGGTCCTTCGTTGCGGCCCGGCGGCTGGTCGCAGAACTCGATGCTGCCGCCCTTGCGCGTCGTCGCAAACTCACGATCCCGTTCGTGCGGGCATGGTTCGCAGACACCGTGAACCGACACGCCTGACACGACCGTCAGACTGCTGGGAGACACGCATGGATCTTCAAATTGCCGGACGCACAGCGATTGTGTGCGCCTCCAGCCGCGGATTGGGGCGTGGCTGCGCACTAGCTCTCGCCGAAGAAGGCGTGCATGTCGTCCTGAACGGCCGCGACCCGGAGACACTCGAACGGACGGCAGCCGACGTGGCCAAGGTCGCAACACAGGGCGCCACGGTCAAAATGGTTGCCGCCGACGTGACTACTCCCGAGGGCCAGACCGCCTTGCTCGAGACCTGCCCCGACCCTGACATCCTGGTGAACAACGCCGGTGGACCGCCGCCCGGCGACTTCCGTGACTGGACGCGCAAGGATTGGACCGCTGCTTGCGCCGCCAACATGTTCACGCCGATTGAGCTGATCAAGGCCACCGTCGACGGTATGACGGCGCGGCGATTCGGGCGGATCGTCAACATCACCTCGAGCGCCGTCAAGGCGCCGATTGACATTCTCGGGCTGTCGAACGGAGCGCGCAGCGGGCTGACCGGTTTCGTCGCAGGCATCGCCCGCAAGACCGTTGCCTACAACGTAACCATCAACAATCTGCTCCCGGGGCCATTCGACACCGACCGGCTGCGCGGAACGATCGAGTTCGAGGCCAAGAAGCGGCAGACCGACGTCGACGTAGTGGCCGCCGAACGGGCCGGGAGCAATCCGTCCGGCCGCTTTGGGACTCCCGAAGAGTTTGGCGCCGCCTGTGCGTTCCTGTGCAGCGCCCATGCTGGCTACATCACTGGGCAGAATCTCCTGCTGGACGGCGGCGGCTACCCGGGTACGTTCTGACAGCCCGGAATTGTCCGGGTTAGGGGTGCCCATGCAGGCTGAGACCGCTGTAGTTGTGCAACCCGTTGCCGTGTCACGGACTCGGCGACCGCAGACGGAGCAGAGCCCGCTTCCGGCCATCGGGCTCGGCCCGGACCGGTTCGTGAACCGGGAACTCTCCTGGATCGCGTTCAACCGGCGTGTCCTCAGCGAAGCCAGCAAGCCTCATCATCCGTTGCTGGAGCGCGTGAACTTCCTCTCGATCTCGGGCACGAACCTCGACGAGTTCTACATGGTCCGGGTGGCAGCGTTGATGGGCCAGATTTCCGCCGGCGTGAAGCGGCGGTCGCCAGATGGACGGTCACCGGCCGAAACCCTGGTTGAGGTCAATGCCGCCGCCGCCCAACTCATGGCCGAACAGCAGGCTTGCTGGCGACAGCTGCGCGCCGAACTGGCGGCGGCCGACGTGCACGTGATCGACCCCGACGAGCTCACGGCGAGCGAGCATGACTGGCTGTCCGACCACTTCGGGAGCGAGATCTTTCCGATGCTGACGCCGCTCGCGATCGATCCCGCCCATCCGTTCCCGTTCATTGCCAATCTTGGGTTCGCGCTGGTGATGAGCCTGCGGCCGCGCATGTCCGGCGCCCGCAATCTGCACGCGCTGATCCCGATTCCCGCCGTGCTCCCGCGCTTCATCCGGCTACCCGGTTCGCCATTGCGGTTCGTGATGCTGGAGGACGTGATCCGGACCTTCGTCGACCGGGTCTACAACAATTGCGAACTGCTGGGCTACGGCACATTCCGGATCATCCGTGACAGCGAGATCGAACTGCACGAGGAAGCAGAAGACCTCGTTCGGTCATTCCAGACGCTGCTGCGAAAGCGGCGGCGCGGCAATGTCGTGCGGCTCAAGATCAATGCGCAGATGCCGTCGGATCTCCGGGAGACGGTGCTCCAGGAACTGCGCGTCGACCCGGCCAACGTCGTCGAAGCCGATGGCATCATCGGGGTCGCCGCGCTCGCCGAGATTGTGGAGTGCGGCCGGGATGATCTGCGTTTCGAATCCTTCGAGCCGCGTTTCCCTGAGCGGATCCGGAGCACGGGCGACGACTGCTTTGCCGCCATTCGCAAGAAAGACCTGATCGTCCACCACCCGTACGAGAGTTTCGACGTGGTCGTCCAGTTCCTGCGCCAGGCGGCACGCGACCCGGAGGTGTTGGCGATCAAGCAGACGCTTTACCGAACGCCGCGCGAGGACTCCCCGGTGGTGGACGCCCTGATCGAGGCCGCCGAGGCCGGGAAGTCGGTGACAGCCCTGGTCGAACTCAAGGCCCGGTTCAACGAAGAGGCGAACATCAAGCTGTCGCGTGACATGGAGCGTGCCGGGGTTCATGTGGTGTACGGCTTCATGGGACTGAAGACCCATGCGAAGGCCTCTCTCGTGATCCGGCAGGAGCCCAACGGTCCCATCAGCTACGTCCACTTCGGGACCGGGAACTACCATCCTGCAACCGCGAAGATCTACACCGATTTGTCACTCTTCACCTGCGATCCGGCCATCGGACGCGATGCCAGTGCCTTGTTCAACCTGCTGACCGGCTACGCCGAACCCGAAACCTGGCAAGCGATCAAGGTGGCACCGGCTCACCTTCGAAGAACGCTGCTCGGTCTGATCGAACAGGAAGTCACGCATGCTCGCGCTGGCCGTCCCGCATCGATCTGGATCAAGGCCAATGCCCTGGTTGATCCGGAGGTGATCGATGCGCTGTACGGCGCCGGACAAGCCGGCGTCGCCATCGAGCTCGTGGTTCGCGGCGTGTGCTGCCTGCGCCCCGGGGTCCCCGGCCTGTCCGACAACATTCGCGCAAAGAGCATCGTCGGTCGTTTCCTCGAGCACGCCCGGATCTATTGTTTCGGCAACGGTCGGAAACTGCCGTCGCGCCGCGCCAAGGTCTTCATCTCCTCGGCCGACCTGATGCCCCGCAACCTCGATCGTCGCTGCGAGACCATGGTGCCGATCCTGAATCCCACCGTGCACCAGCAGGTCCTCGATCAGATCATGGTGGCCAACCTGAACGATCGCACGCAGAGTTGGGAAATGCAGGGCGACGGGACCTACCGACCGATGCAGGGCGATGCCAAGTCGGAGTCGGCGCACCAGTACTTCATGGACAATCCCTCGCTCTCCGGACGCGGCAAGGCACTGCGCACTGGGGCACCGCGCTCCGTGCCGCTCGACAAGTCCGCCAACTAGGCGAGGTCGCACTCGCAATGACCAATCGGCGGACGTTCGGGTCCGGAGACGGGCTCGACCGCCCGGTGGCCGTGGCCGACCTGGGCTCCAATTCGTTTCGCCTGGTGGTCTACCGCCCGCCCGCCCGCGCACCGGTGGTTCTCTACAACGAACGTGTGATCGTGGGACTTGCCCGGACCCTGGGCAGCACCGGAAAACTGCAGCGCCGTGGACGCGACGTCGCGCTGGCGACCGTCCTGCGGTTCCACCGCCTGGCCGAAGCCATGGACGCTCGGCACATCCGCACGGTGGCCACCGCAGCCATCCGGGAGGCGGCCGACAGCGGGCCGCTCATCGAATCGATCCGCAAGCGCACAGGTATCGATGTCGAGGTGATGGACGCCCGCGAGGAGGCTCGGCTGGCCGCAAGCGGGCTGATGGCCGGAATTCCCGGTGCCAACGGGATTCTCGGGGATATGGGGGGCGGTAGCATCGAGTTCGCGCGTGTCTGCGAGGGGAACGTACTGGCGGACGGATCGCTGCCGGCGGGAATGCTCCGCCTCATGGACATGAGTCGTCGCGTCGCCGCCGATGCCGGACGCGTGCTGGCGCGCGAACTGACGCCGCTCGACTGGCTCAAGGATGGTCGCGGTCGGCCCTTCTTCGCGATCGGCGGATCTTGGCGGGCCCTGGCGCGCGCGCTGCAGAGCCGCACCAAGCATCCGCTCCCGATCATTCACGGGTACCGGCTGGATCGACGTGAGCTGGTCGACCATCTAACCGAACTCGTCCATCTGCCTGCCCGGAAGCTTCCGCATTCCGTCCCGAGCCACCGCCGGCCGGGATTGCCGTTTGCCGCCGCGGCCATGCTGGCGGTGATGAAGGCGGTTCAGCCGTCACGGGTTGTCTTCTCCGGGTTCGGTCTGCGGGAAGGGATTCTTCTCGAACTGCTCGAGGAGCCAGCGGACCAGCCAGTTTCACCGCTTCTGGAGGCCACCGCTTCGCTTGAACCCGCGAACCGGCCCTTCGTCGGCAACCCCGACACCATCGCCAACTGGATTCAGCCAATCCTGGGGGACGCGGGTTTCGTCAACAAGAACGGGGAGTTTCTGGCTGCCTGCGCCCGCCTCGTCGATCTTGCCTGGAATGAACACCCGGAACACCGGGCTCGGTATGCCTTCGATCGCGTGGCACTGCGCCCGCTCTTGCCGGTCAGCCAAACGATTCGCATCCGCATGGCACTGGCGCTGCACGCTCGCTACACGGGTGCGGCGGTCACTGGACGGATGCGGTCGATTGCCCAGCTGATCCCGGACTCGCACGCGCGCTGGTCACGGATCGTGGGGCTGGCCCTGCGCCTTGCCATGACGATCGGCGGGGGAGCAGGGCATACGCTGGAGGCGTGCCGACTGGAGCTGCGCGGCGACGTCCTGACCCTCACCCTGCCGCATTGCCTCGACGCCCTGGTCGTGCGGGCGCGTCTCAAGACTCTCGCCCAGGCGCTCGGACGAAGGCATCACATCATCTACGCCTGAAGTCAGCCGTGCTCGTCGAGCGGAATCTCCCGCAACTTGCCGCCATCCACGCCCAGCGCGATGCGCCCTTCGCAGAGTGCCGCCGCCCGTTCCCCGAACACCCGGTTTCGCCAGCCCCGAAACGCCGCCATGTCCCGGTCACCGGCCGCAATGCGATCCAGCTCCTCCGTGCTCGCCAGCAGCTTCGGCGCGATGCCGTGCTCGGCCGCCACTTGGCGAATAAGCGCACGCAGTAGTACGGCGGCCGCGGGCGACTTGTGTCTTGACTTTGGACGGCTTTCGGCCTTCGGAAGCGTCGCTGCCCGACCTTCCCGCACGGCTTCCAGGAGCCTGCTGCCGGTCCGGCCCCGCGCGACCGTCTCCGAAACGCCCCTGATCTCCGCGAGTTCGCCCGCGCTGGAAGGGCCGGTTCGTGCTATCTGCACCAGCGCCTCGTCTGACAAGATCCAACGCCGCGGGCGATCCGCCTTCTTGGCCATCTCTTCCCGTGCCGCCGCCAGGAACTGAGCGACCAGCTGCTGTCGGGGCGGCAACGGCGGGAGCTTGGCCCGTCGCCACGCCTCTTCCGCCCGGAGCCGGTACGAGTCCGGGTCCGTCAGCGACTCCATCTCCTCGTCAAGCCACTCCCAGCGGTCCGCCTCGTCAAGCCGGTCGGCGAGCTTTTGGTAGATGGCCGGCAAGTGGGTCACGTCCGCAAGCGCATAGGCCAATTGAGCCGGCGACAGGGGCCGGCGCGACCAGTCGGTGTAGCGATCTGCCTTGCTGATTGTCACACCCGCGATGGCCTGCGCAAGGCTTGCGTAGCTGGCCGCTTCCCCGTAGCCGCACGCCATTGCCGCCACCTGCGTATCGAACAGGGGCGTGGGTACGCGGCCAGTCGCCAGAAAGAAGATGCCGACGTCCTGGCGGCAGGCGTGGAACACCTTGATCGGCGGCGCCTCGTTCAGCAGGCGATAAAGCGGTTCAAGGTCCAACTCGGCCAGGGCGTCGACCGCGTGCCCCTCGCCGTCCGAGCCGGCGAGCTGTACCAGGCACAGTTTCGGCCAGAACGTCTGGCCGCTCAGAAACTCTGTATCGACGCAGATGAACGGCTCATCGGCGAGATGTTCGCAAAGCCGTTCGAGTTCGGCCGTCTCACTGATCAGCAGGTCCCGGGCAGAAGGGTGCCGCCGACCGCTCCGAGACTTCAAGGCGAGCGCACCCCAACCAGTGCTTGATCCGATGCTGCTGCCAATGGGCCCAGAACCGTACACGCGAGATGAGGGACGTTTGCCCGGCCGCAGTTTCCTCGGCGCCCACCGGCATGTGTCATGACGGAACCGTCCACCATCCCAGGTCCTCCTGGGCCCGGGCGCCGGCGTCCCAACGAGCGGGGTGCGCCGGGGGCCGAATCGAATTCGCGGTGGTTCGGTGTTCAATCCCCGTGTCCAGCCATGGCACCGCCCCCGGAAGGGGCCGCGGCAGATGCATCCGAGCGTCGGTCAGGAGCTGATCGCAGACATCAGTCCCGGGCGCGGCGGGGGCAGCCGCCGTGCCGCCCATCAACCGCAGCGCGGCCGGAATCGGCGGGCGGGCGAATCCCACCGCCCTCCGGAGCAGGAACCCGTCACCATCCGCCGGTGCGACCCACACTCGGCGCCGTTCGGAGCGGTCACTGATCTGGACAAGCCGCACGACTCAACATAGGCCGTTGCCAAGCACCGTTGCAAGCTTGGACGCCTGTCGGCGCCTGCAGGCTGGGTCCCGGTCCCTATCATCATCGGGCGCGCCGAACCGGTCGGCTGCGGCAGTTCCCGAGACCCGGGCAGGTGGGTCTCCGGTGTCGCCGCGCTATCCATCCGGCCGATCCCATGCCACGCCGTCGAATTGGCAAACGAAGTCAGCGCCGTAGGCCAAGGAAGGCGTCTGGTAACCGAGCCTGACGTCGCCCTGCAGGACCCGCGCGGCAATGGCGACCACTGCGGCCGCGGTGAACCCGTACGGATCGGCCACGCGCAGGCGTGACGTCACGCGTTCACCGTCGGCATCCTCGATCTCGGCCACGAAAGTGGCATGACTGGTCCGTCGCTCCCGTTCGCCGGGGCCGGCCGGCCCTTGCCGGATCACCGCGTCCAGCAGCCTCCGCGGCCACCGCATGGTCAGCAACCCCCCGAACCGCCGCGCCGTCCACATCAGCAGTTCGACCGGTCGGGACGTCTGGCTGTAGGTTTCGATATTGGCGATTCCGGTCGACCGATAAGCGGTGGCGACATCGCCCAGCACGCTGACCAAGGCGGTGTTCGGCCCCTCCCCGAAGTCAAAGTCGTGACGGAGGCTGCCGGCCTCGACCCGCACGATCGCACCGTCGCGTCGAATGCGAAAATTGTCGAGGCCGTCAAGGACCGTGCGCAACGTGCCCTGGGAGAAACCGCTGTGGGCTGCGAGGCCGAGCCGGAGACATCGACCGCCGGGATTCCGCGCTGCCAGGTCGGCGATCAGGCAATCGCTCGGCAAGACGTCACATCCTGCGCCCGGCAGGACCATGATCTTCGCCTGCCTAGCCGCGGCATCACAGGCCGCCAATGCTTCGAAGACCGCCAGTTCCCCCGTAATGTCCAGGTAGTGCGTCCCTGTCTTGCAGCACGCTTCGACCACCGGTTGGGCCGTGCGCGAGAACGGCCCCGCACAGTTCACAAGCACGGTGATGTCCTCCAGGGCGGAGGTCAGCCCATCCGCATCACCCACTGCCACCGTTCGCTTGTCGAGCGTCGACCACCGGGTCAGCGCAGCGAGTTTTTTCGGGCTGCGTCCCGCCAGCACGGGACGCAGCCCGCCCGTGACAGCCTCAGCCACCACCAACTGGCCGGTGTAGCCCGTAGCGCCGTAGATCATCAATTTCGGCCGCGACATCGATCAGCCCCTCTAGGGCGCAGCCGGGAACAGGCCGTCAGTCCGGGCAACCCCGTCCACTGCGCGGTCTGCACTAGGCCGGCACCCACCCACCCGTTCTGCATGGTTCATCGGCTCGGTCGGGCCCGGCCGCCGGCAGCTCTCGCGTTCCATCGGCCATCCGATCAGTCCGCACCGCCGCGGCCGGAAAAACGTACCGGCTCGATGCCGGCGCTCTCGCAGAGAGCATCCAGCAGGGCAGAAAAATCCTGCCCGCCCCAGCCACGCGCCCGGGCGAGGCTAAGGCATTCGCGCGCCGCCGCCGCAACCGGCATCGGCACGCGGTTGGCATTCGCCGCCTGCGTCACGAGGGATAGGTCCTTGTGGGCGAGATCAATCTGAAACCCCGGCGTGATATCGCCCTTGAGAACCTTGGTGGCGTAGTTGATCCGCAATTGACCGTTGGTTGCGGTGGTGCCGTGGAGGACCTCTAGGGTACGTTCCAGATCCAGCCCGAAGCGGCGCGTGAGCGCAAGCGCCTCCGCGTTGATCTGGCAAAGCGTGATGGCGAGGTAGTTGTTGACCAGCTTGGTGCGAATACCGGTGCCGACCGGGCCGCAGTGATGAATGGACGTCCCCATTGCTTCCAGCATCGGCCGGATGGCGTTGAACTCGACTTCCTCGGCACCGACCATGAAGAGGCTCTCGCCGGCATCCGCGTGGCTGGCGAGTCGCCCGATCGGAGCATCGATGCAGTGCATCCCCGAGCTCGCAAGTGCTGCGGCACAGCGATCGGTGACCTCGGGATCAATGGTGCTCATTTCCACGATGGTGGTGCCGGGTGCAGCGTGTGCGATCAGCCCATCGGGTCCCAGGATGACGCCCTCCACTTCGACGTGCGAAGGAAGACAGGTGAAGATGGTGCGCGCCTCCTTCGCGACCCCTGCGACGGAGTCCGCTACCGAGGCGCCAAGCTCCGCCAGCGCATCGCACGGCGAACGGGCGATATCAAAGACGACAAGCCCAAAACCCTTGCGCTGCAGGTTGGAGGCCATCGGGCGGCCCATCCGCCCCAGCCCAATGAAACCGATCCGGTCCATGCATGTCTCTCCTGGGCAACATCCCGGGCGGCGCAGCGTAGACGATGGGGCCCCCTGATGCTCCGGAGGTCAGACTGCATCACCGTGGGACCGGGCGTGTCAGGTGGCAGGCCGATGGACGCGACCGTCCCAGCATCGGTGCGGCAACTAGGGCATGGGCGTCAAGCCGAGTAACCCGGGGCGTGTGGACACCAAATCGCGGAACACAACGTGGAGCGAAAACTCCGTAAGATTGCGCGGGCGCGACCGAGCGCGACGGACTGTCCGGAAACCCGCAATGTCAGCTATTTTGCAGCCGCATATTCTCGCCATCGTCAGTGGCACGATCCTTGCCGCCGGGCTCATCTTGATCTTTTGCGGAAGAATGACGCTGCAGCGGCTGCAGATTCCTGATCGTGAAGACGATACAGCCGGGTTCGAGAAGGCGGACCGCATCCTGGAGCGAGGAATGTTTCTGTTGCGGGCTGGTGACGTGATCGGCGTGGTGGGCGGCATTTGCGTGATTCTCACCATGCTCGTCTACGCCGGCATCATCCCAGGTCTCTGACCCGCACCGCAGCGGCGCCGCCGGCCGCGCAGATTGCCGGTGCAGGCGGTCCCGGACTGGTCGGCTGGATTCGTCGGCGCGGTCGGACACCGTCTGCCGATATCTGCGCATGGCGGGTCGCAAACCATGACGTAGGATGGGCTCAGAGGACGTCCGCGGCCGGCATGCCCGCGGACGGACACTGGAACTTCCAATCTGAACGGACTGAATTGCCATGAAGCTCACTGGTTTTGAGATTCTCCACGCGGACGGCGGGTGGCGCGTACTGTCGTTCCTGAAGGCCACTACCGACGAAGGAATCACCGGCTGGGCGGAGTTCAACGAGAGTTACGGAAGCGCCGGTCTCAGCGCCGTGATCATGGCGCTCGGACAACACCTGGTCGGCAAGGACCCACGCCCGGTCGAGCGGCACAGCGCGATGCTGTACGCACGCACTCGCCAGGCTCCCGGAGGTGTCAACCAGCAGGCGATTGCCGCCATCGAGAATGCCCTGCTCGACATCAAGGCGCGCGCGTTGGGCGTCCGCGTTTGTGAGCTGTTCGGTGGTCCGGTGCGCGAGGAGCTGCGTCTTTACTGGTCCCATTGCGGCACGTACCTGCTGGGGCACGCGGACTTGATCGGCCAACCTCCCCTGACCAGTCTCGCCGACGTCGAGACCTTGGGCGCGCGCGTCCGCGGCGAGGGCTTCACCGCACTCAAGACCAACATATTCCTGTTCGATGGTGAGCGGCCGCAACTCTACATGCCCGGCTTCGGAGTGGGAGCAAGCAGCCCCCAGCTCTCTCCCGACCTCTCCGTGGAGCGCGCGCTCCGTGCCCAGGTGGAGGCCTTTCGCGCGGGCGCTGGACCGGATGTAGAAATCCTCGTGGACCTGAACTTCAACTACCGGCCGGAGGGCTACCGGCGCATCGTCCGGGCCCTTGACGATCTGGGCCTGATGTGGGCCGAAATCGACCTCTTCGACGCGACGGCACTGGCCGGTATCCGCGAAGCCGTGAGCACGCCGATCGCCTCGTGCGAGTCGCTCTACCGCCGGCGTGAATTCAAGCCGTTCTTCGAACGCCGCGCCGTCGATGTCTGCATCATCGACGTGGTCTGGAACGGCCTCGCCGAAAGCCTCAAGATCGCGACCATGGCGGATGCGTACGAAATCAACGTCGCGCCGCACAACTTCTATGGACATCTCTCGACGCTGCACAGCGCGCACTTCTCGGCCACCGTCCCGAACTTCCGGGTGATGGAAATCGACATCGACGAGGTTCCGTGGAAGGATGACTTGGTAACGACCGTGCCCGTCATCCGGGACGGCAAGCTGGTGCTGCCCAAGGAGCCTGGCTGGGGCACGGAAGTCAACGAAGAAGCCGTTCGTGCGCACCCGCCGCGGCCGAGCACGGACCGGCATTGGACGAACTAGGGGCGGCCCCGGTTCCCGGTCTGCAGCCGCCACCGGTGGCGGCAGTGCCCGACAGCCCTATCATCGGCGCGCCCTAGCAGCGGACGGCCCACGGGAAACCTCGCCATGCATCCGTACCGGACCCACAACTGCGGCGAACTCCGCGCCGAACACGTCGGCACGACCGTGCGCCTGTCGGGATGGGTGCACTCGAAACGTGATCACGGCGGGCTGCTGTTCGTGGATCTTCGCGACCACTACGGCTTGACCCAGATCGTGGTGGCCGGCGATGCCGAATTCTTCGCCGCCGTTGAATCCGTACGTGTCGAAAGCGTGGTGACCGTCACCGGGCCGGTCGTCGCCCGTTCGGAGGACACGGTGAATCCAACGCTGGCGACGGGGGACGTGGAAGTCCGGATCCAGACATTCAACGTTGAATCGCCTGCTGCAACGCTGCCGCTCCAGGTGGCGGGCGGGCAGGATGCCGGCGAATCGGTCCGTCTCGCGTACCGGTTCCTGGACCTCCGTCGCGAGAAGATGCAGCGGAACCTGCGCCTGCGAGCCGATGTCATCGCAATGATCCGTCGGCGCATGACCGAACAGGGCTTCCTCGAGATCCAGACACCCATCCTCACTGCGTCTTCACCGGAAGGCGCTCGAGACTTTCTGGTCCCGAGTCGCTTGCATCCTGGACAGTTCTATGCCCTGCCGCAGGCTCCACAGCAGTTCAAGCAGCTTCTGATGACCTCGGGCTTCGACCGCTACTTCCAGATTGCTCCCTGCTTCCGAGACGAAGATGCCCGGGCCGACCGAAGTCCCGGAGAGTTCTATCAGCTCGATGTCGAGCTGGCGTTCGCAACGCAGGATGACGTGTTCGAAGCCGTAGAGCCGCTCCTCCGCGACGTGTTCGCCGAACATGGAAGCCGACCCGTTGCTGGCGGCAGCTTCCCGAGGATCGCGTGGCGTGACGCGATGCTGCGCTACGGAACCGACAAGCCCGACCTTCGAAACCCGCTGGAAATCGCCGACATTACCGCTGCGTTCGAGCTCGATGGCGTCACGTTCCGCGCATTCCGGAGCCAAATCGAAAAGGGAGCCGTCGTGCGCGGCATTCCTGCCCCGAACGCAGCCCAGCGTCCAAGGAGCTTTTTCGACGGGCTCAATCGCTGGGCCCGAGAGCAGGGCGCGGCCGGGCTTGGCTACGTCATCTACGACGACGAGGGCGGCAAGGGCCCGATTGCGAAGTTTCTGGTTCCCGAAGCCGAAGCAGCGATTCGCGATGCGACCGGGGCTGGCCCCGGAGACGCTGTCTTCTTCGTGTGCGACCAGCCCGCCCGGGCGGCAACCTTCGCGGGCGTAGCCCGCACCAAGCTCGGCGAGGAACTCGATCTGATCGATGACAGCGCATTTCGTTTCTGCTGGACCGTAGATTTTCCGATGTACGAGCGTGACGCGGACACGGGCAAGATCGAGTTCAGCCACAATCCGTTCTCGATGCCCCAAGGGGGCCTTGAAGCACTGGAAACTGCGGCCGATCCGGAAGACATCCTGGCCTGGCAGTACGACATCGTCTGCAACGGCGTCGAACTCTCCTCCGGAGCCATCCGAAACCACCGGCCAGACATCATGATCAAGGCGTTCGCCATCGCCGGATACAGCCTGGACGAACTTGAGCGGCGTTTCCCCGCCCTGCTTCAGGCATTCCGCTACGGCGCTCCGCCGCACGGCGGCATCGCTCCCGGCATTGACCGGATCGTGATGCTGCTGGCCGACGAGCCGAACATCCGAGAAGTCATCCCGTTTCCATTGAACCAGCAAGCGGAAGACCTGCTGATGGGCGCGCCGGGGCCGGTCTCCGCCCAGCAGCTCCGGGAAGTCCATCTCCGCGCCGTCACGCCGCCAGCGTAACGGCGGCCACGTTGTCTGTTCAGCAGGCCGCTACCATATACTTCGGAGCGTAATCGCTTGCGGTCGCGATCCGAATCGCGCGCTTGCGCAGCCCTGTCAAATTTTCTGGGAGCGTGCCCATGGCCTTAGGCCACTACACCAACAATTCCTTCGTTCGCCAGCAGGCGTCCCAGCTGTCTGCTGTCGATGCGGGCCTGCGGTCTTACATGCTGCGGATCTACGGCTACATGACGGCGGGCCTCGGCATCACTGGCGTCGTCGCGTTGGCAATTTCATCCCTGGCCGTCACCGACGGGCAGCTGACATCGGTTGGCCTCGCACTCTACACGCCGCCACTTGCATGGATCGTGATGTTTGCGCCGCTGGGTGTGGTCCTGTTGATGAGCTTCCGCGTGCACCGGTTGCAGGCCGCCACGGTACAGATGCTGTTCTGGGTCCTCGCGGCCTGTTACGGCGTTTCGCTTTCCTCGATTTTCCTCGTCTACACCGGCGAGAGCATCGTTCGCGTCTTCTTCATCGCGGCATCCATGTTCCTCGCGATGTCGGTTTGGGGTTACACGACCAAGCGGTCGCTCTCCGGTCTCGGGTCGTTCCTCTTCATGGGAATGATCGGCATCTTCATCGCGATGCTGGTGAACCTGTTCCTCGCATCCAGCGGACTCCAGTTCATGATCTCGGTACTTGGGGTACTGATCTTCGCAGGACTTACTGCCTACGACACGCAGAAGCTCAAGGAGATGTACGTCGCCGGACAGTCAGGTGAGCTGGCGGTCAAACAGGCGGTCATGGGTGCGCTGAGTCTCTACTTGGACTTCCTGATGATCTTCGTGTTCCTGCTTCAGCTTCTCGGAAACCGGGAATAGCTCAGGCGGAGCAAGGCACACACTAGCGGGCATGCTCGGCCACTCGGCGCTTCCCGACGGAAGCGCCGTTGGCCGGGGCTTGCCGAGCAATCTTTCTGCCTATCGTTGACGAGTTCGCTCCGGGGAGGACTGGCATGTCCGGTTCGTATGAGGCGCTCTACCAGGGCTGGGTGGCTGACATGGAAGCGTTCTGGGCCGAGCGGGTTCCCCTGCTCGACTGGAGCCGGGCCCCGAGTCGCATGCTGGACGCCGACGAGCCGCCCTTCTACCGCTGGTTCCCGGACGGCGAACTGAACACTTGTCACAATTGCCTGGACCGGCATGTCGAGGCAGGCCACGGCAACCGCCCGGCGCTGATCTACGACAGTCCCGTAACCGGAACCCAGCAAACCTTCACGTTTGGCGAACTGCTCGACTGCGCGGCCCGCGCGGCCGGCGCGTTTCGTGATCTCGGTGTCGACCAAGGGGATCGCGTCTTGATCTACATGCCGATGATCCCTGAAGCGGTGATCGCAATGCTGGCCTGTGCCCGCATCGGCGCCGTTCACTCAGTGGTATTCGGAGGGTTCGCAGCGCCCGAGCTTGCTTCCCGGATCGACGATGCAACCCCCAAGCTCGTGGTCGCGGGAAGTTGTGGGATCGAGCCGAATCGCATCGTGGCCTACAAGCCGATGCTGGACCAGGCATTGGAGTTGGCTGAGCACGCTCCGGCCCACTGCCTGGTCAAGCAGCGGCAAGCTTCGCCGGCCACCATGATCGAGGGCCGCGATCTGGATTGGGACCAGGCGCTCGCGACTGCCGACCGCGCGGACTGCGTGACAGTTTCTGCCGTCGACCCACTGTACATCCTCTATACGTCAGGCACGACCGGCGACCCCAAGGGCATCGTCCGGGACCAAGGCGGGCACGCTGTGGCGTTGGCCAACAGTATGGCGATGACCTACGGACTCCGTCCCGGCGAAGTGTTCTGGGCCGCTTCCGACGTCGGGTGGGTGGTAGGGCATTCCTACATCGTCTATGCGCCGCTTCTCCACGGCTGCGCCAGCATTCTCTATGAAGGCAAACCCGTGGGTACACCTGACGCTGGCGCTTTCTGGCGCGTGATTTCCGAGCACAATGTCTCGGTGCTGTTTACGGCCCCAACGGCGTTCCGGGCAATCCGACGGGCGGACCCCGAAGCAAAGCTTCTGCAAGCGTACGACCTCAACAGTTTTCGCGCCCTTTTTCTGGCCGGGGAACGGGCCGATCCCGACACCGTCCGCTGGGCCGAAAAGGTCTTGGGGGTTCCGGTATTCGACCATTGGTGGCAAACGGAAACCGGCTGGTCGATCACCGGCTACTTTGCGGGAACCCAAGGTTTTTCGGTACGCCCCGGCTCAGCCGGCAAGCCGGCGCCAGGGTACGCCCTGAAAGTGCTGGATGACGACGGGCAGGCGGTTCCGGCCGGTGAAATCGGGGCCCTCGTCGCGAGATTGCCGATGCCGCCCGGCTTTAGTCCGACCCTATGGGGCAATCAGGAACGTTTTCGCAAGGTCTATCTGGACGTGTTTCCCGGCTACTACAGCACCGCCGACGCCGGAATGATCGATGAGGACGGTTACGTGTGGGTCATGGCGCGGACCGACGACATCATCAATTGCGCGGGACACCGGTTATCCACGGGTGCCATGGAAGAAGTTCTGACCCAGCATGCAGACGTCGCCGAATGCGCCGTCGTAGGAGTGCACGATCGCCTCAAGGGACAAGTTCCGATCGGCTTGCTGGTGCTCAATGCCGGCGTGACCCGGGAGTCGGATGCGATCGCCGCCGAGACCGTGCAAATGGTACGTGATGCGATCGGCGCAGTTGCGTCCTTTCGGACGGCCGCTGTCGTACAGCAGCTTCCCAAGACGCGCTCAGGCAAGATTCTGAGAAATGTCATTGCGGCAATCGCGGACGGGCGAACTCCGAAGGTCCCGCCGACGATCGAGGATCCGTCCGTCCTTGACGGCATCAAGTCCGCACTGGGAGCCGTTGGCTTGCCTCACCAATAGCGCCCATGCGAGGACCTGCCAATCTTCGTTCCTACGGCCTGCTGGTACGCGACTATCAAGTCTTGATCGCCCGGGAAATGGTCGGCCCGGTACTGGCGCGGAAATTCCCGGGCGGCGGCGTCGAGGACGGGGAAACGCCGGAAACAGCCCTGGTGCGGGAGTTCCGCGAAGAAACCGGTCTCAAGGCGCACGTGCTTCAGCTGCTCCACGCGCCAGGGACGCTCATGTCGCCTTGGACAGATGCGCCGTATACGCCGTTGTACTACGCCGTTACAGCAGATGGCGAGCCTGCCCCACAACCGCCCGAATTTCTTCCCCTCCGGTTCGTAGAGGCACAAGCACTGTTTGGCGCAGAGGACGTGGCCGAACCTGAGCAAGTAGCTCTCAGGCGCGCCCTGGACCTGGCGGCCTGACGCGAGGAAGTCCTCCGCTTCGCACACGTGCGGCCAACGTCGCCTGAGACAACCAGAGCCATCGGATACCCTCGCCACAGCCGGTTCGGCCGATTGCCGTCCATGCAGCCAAGCGTTGTGGCCACGCTCGGGCAACAGGACGACGCGAAGCCGTCGACCGCTTCCGGTCGCGTCGCGTTCCGGTATCCGGCTGTCTCCGGGCAGGGCGACGCCGAAGCCGTCGCAATGTCGGGTGCTGGGCAGCCGTCACTCCGGCCGAATGGTGTCAGCACTCGTGCATGCGAACACCCGCCATGGTGCTCTTGCACATGATCTCGACGCCGGCCTCCGAAGTCGCTGACCCCGTCAGAATGATGCACAAACGGTGCTGATCGTCCGCAGCACGGCCTCTTGAGCAAATGCTTCCTTGTACGCCCGCACAATCTCGTCGGTCCGCTTCAATCCCGAGTCTTCGGCCCCGGTAAGGACCACGACAAGCTTGGACTTTTCCCGGACAATCGCGCCTGCCTTGTCGCGCCACTGCCCGGCAGCATCGACGACAGTCAAGCCATCGCCAAAACGCGGCGTAATCTCATCCGACAGGAAAGCGCTCCAAGCCGCATCGCTCACGACTTCGACGCTCCCCAGGTTACGGCCGAAATACAGTCGATATTCCGTGAATTGCTCAGTTCCCTCCGGGCAGACCTCGGCCCCATCATCCGCGCGCGCATGCGGCGAACCCCCCGCTGCCACGATCAACATGATTGCTGCCAGCCAGCAGCATTGGTCTAGTCGTCGCACCATCTTTTCTTCTATCACGAAGTATCGGACTTCGGCATTGTCAGATGACGTCACCGTCCAGAAGATAGAACACTTGTCAATCCTGTCCAACTAGTATGACACAAGAGTAAAGGAAAGTTTAAATTTAATTGGCCTATTGTACCAGTTCTGGCGATATCAGCATTGTGAAAATAGATATAACTATGTTGACATTAAGTACGAATTTCCCTATGGTTGACTCGTCTTGGACAGCTTCTGTCAAGCGGTATGGAAGCGTTTGAAGCAGAAGCTCGTCAACGGCAGGCAATCTTCGCGCGATATGGAGAACTTACGATGATCGCAACGACACGACGGGTGTTGTCTTGTGCAGTGTTGGCCGCGTTCGCGTTGCCGGGAATCGCGGGCACAGCCCATGGGGCCACGCTTGACGACGTCCGCGCTGCCGATGAGTTGAAATGCGGAATCAATACCGGCCTCGCCGGTTTCGCAAACACCGATGACGCAGGAAATTGGGTTGGGTTCGACGTCGACTACTGCAAGGCGCTGGCTGCCGCCGTGCTGGGAGATGCCAGCAAGATCCAGTACGTCAGCCTCACGGGGAAGAACCGCTTCCCGGCGTTGCAGGCAGGCGAGATCGAAGTGCTGGCACGGAACACCACCTGGACATTTTCGCGTGACGTGGACCTGGGGTTGACGTTCGTAGGGGTCAACTACTACGACGGCCAGGGCTTCCTTGGGCCGAAGAGCCTAGGTGTTTCCAGCGCGACGGAACTCGATGGTGCATCGGTTTGCATTCAAACCGGCACGACGACCGAGCTGAACCTGGCGGATTTCTTCCGAACGCACAACATGGCGTACGAGCCCGTTCCCATCGAGACCAATTCTGAAGCCCGTGCCGCGTACGAGGCCGACCGGTGCGACGTCTATACCTCTGACGCGTCAGGGCTCGCCGCCACGAAGGCGACGTTCGACAATCCGGACGATCACATGGTTCTTCCCGAAATCATCTCGAAAGAGCCGCTCGGACCGGTGGTGCGCCAAGGCGACGACCAATGGGCAGATATCACTCGCTGGGTGCTCAACGCTCTCATCTCGGCAGAGGAATTGGGCGTTACTCAGGCGAACGTCGAGGCACTGGCACAAGACGGCGGATCTGACAATCCGGAAGTCCAGCGCCTTCTCGGCAGCGAAGGCAGCATGGGCGCCATGTTGGGGCTTGATGCCGACTGGGCGGCCAGAGCCATCATGGCCGTTGGGAACTACAGCGAGATTTTCGAACGCCACCTCGGACCCGACACTCGGCTCGGTTTGGAGCGTGGCTTGAACGCCTTGTACTCCGCGGGCGGGATCCTGTACTCTCCTCCGTTCCGTTGACGATACGATCAACGGCATAACATTGTCGTGGCTGCCGAGGGTCCGGGCGACTCTCGGCAGCCAACGTGATGTGAGCCGGATCGAAGCAGGTAATGGCCACCCCGTCCAGCACCCGAATTGAACAGCTTGGCTATCTTTGGACCGATGAACGGCTTCGGGGGATCGCCTTTCAGGTCCTCGCGGTTGCTGGCCTCGCGCTCTTCTTCGCGTTCATTATCTGGAATACCGCTGCCAATCTGAAACACGCCGGTCTTGCGTCCGGATACGGCTTTCTCCTAGACCCTGCGTCGTTTGACATCAACCAGCGGCTCATTGACTACGAGTCGACGTCAAGCTACGGGCGGGCGTTTCTCGTTGGCGGGCTCAACACGGTTCTCGTCGCTTCGCTCGGGATTATGGCGGCGACAGGTATCGGTTTTGTCGTCGGCCTGATGAGGCTTTCGAACAACTTCCTGGTAAGCCGTATCGCCACGGTCTACGTCGAGCTGACCCGCAACGTCCCGCTGCTTCTGCAGATCATCTTCTGGTGGGTTGTCATCCTGGCCCTGCCAAGGGTGCGCGACAGCATTTCCATCGCGGATGTCGTGTTTTTCAACAATCGCGGCATCCGGATGCCGCAACCGATATTCGAGGACGCGTTCCAGTTCATCCTCGCACTCTTCGTTGCAGGATGTGTCGGCACGTTTGTCCTCGCTCGGTGGGCTCGAAGACGACACGAACAGACAGGACGGACGTTTCCTGTGGGCTGGAGCGCGATCGGTCTGATCTTCGGGCTCCCGGCCTTGTCGACCCTGTTTCTCGGACTGCCGGTCGATCTGGACATCCCCCTCTTGGGAAGATTCAACTTCGAGGGGGGGTTCAATGTCACTCCGGAATTGATCGCACTGTGGCTGGCGCTGTCCCTCTACACCGGCGCATTCATCTCTGAAGTCGTTCGTTCAGGCATACTTGCGGTCGACAAGGGACAAATTGAAGCGGCGCGAGCCGTGGGACTGCCGCCCGGCCTGAGAACCCGCAAGATCATTCTCCCGCAGGCCTTGCGCGTCATCATTCCGCCCCTCACGAACCAGTACCTGAATCTGACCAAGAATTCTTCGTTGGCGGTGGTAATCGGCTATCAGGACATCGTGTCCATTGGAGAAACCGTCCTGAATCAAAGCGGCCAAGCCCTTGAAGTCATTTCAATTTACATGGCGTTCTATCTGACCCTCAGTCTCTTAACCTCGGTCTTGATGAATTGGTACAACAAGCGCACCGCCTTGGTGCGCGAGCGGTAAACGACCAGATGTTTTTCCGAGACCAAAGCGAGATGCTTCCTGCGCGCCCGGCGCCGATCACAGAGGTCGGCGTCATCGGCTGGCTCCGCATCAATCTGTTCTCGAGCTATGCCAACACGGCATTGACGCTGGTTTCGGTGGCGCTACTCGTGCTGATCATTCCGCCATTCGTCGCCTGGGGATTGATCGACGCGCAATTCTCCGGCGACAGCGGGACTGCGTGTTCGGGAATCGGCGCGTGCTGGGCCTGGCTCGATCAGCGTCTGGGGCAGTTCTTCTACGGGTTCTACCCCGCTGACGCGCACTGGCGGGTCAACGTCACCGCATTGCTTCTCGTTCCAGCGCTGCTGTATGTGCTGGTCGACAACATGCCTGGGGCCAAGTTCGGTCGCTGGTTCTCGTATGTCTACCCGTTGCTTGCGGCCTATCTCCTCGTCGGCGGCTTTGGCCTCGAGGTAATTTCAACAGACAAATTCGGCGGCTTCATGCTCAACATGGTTGTTGGGCTTACCGGCATCGTGCTGTCTCTTCCCGTCGGAATTCTGCTGGCACTGGGCCGCCAGTCGCGTCTGCCGGTCATCCGACTTCTCTCGATCACCTTCATCGAGGCCGTTCGGGGCGTCCCGCTGATTACGCTCCTGTTCGTCGCCATCGTGCTCTTGCAGCTGTTCCTCCCACCGGAAGTATCGCTCGATCAGCTGCTGCGGGTGATCATCATGGTGACGCTGTTTGCCTCGGCCTACATGGCGGAAGTCGTGCGCGGCGGCCTGCAGGCCATTCCAAAGGGACAGATCGAGGGGGCACAGGCCGTGGGGCTGGGGTACTGGCAGACCATGCGGCTCATCGTTCTGCCGCAGGCGCTACGGATCTCAATTCCGGGGATCGTCAACACGTTTATCGGCTTATTCAAGGACACCACGCTGGTTATCATCATCGGCTTGTTTGATCTCCTGGGCCATGCCCGCTTGCTGCAGACCAATCCGGACTGGATCGGTGATGTCGACCATGAGGCCTACTTGTTCTCGGCCGCGGTGTTCTTCGTCATATGCTTCCTCATGTCTCGCTATTCGGTCTCACTGGAAAAGCAGCTGAGCCAGGACCGTCACTAGGAGCGCCGCGCCATGTCGACCGCAACCCCCGAGTCCTCCAACGCGCCGGCCGCCCCGCTTATCCAGATCTCGAACCTCAACAAGTGGTTCGGAGCATTCCACGTCCTTCGCGACATCAACCTGTCAATCGCGTCCCAGGAACGCGTCGTCATCTGCGGTCCGTCGGGATCCGGAAAATCGACGCTGATTCGGTGCATCAACCGGCTGGAAGACCATCAAGAAGGTTCCATTACCGTCGATGGCACGCAACTGACGCGGAACCTTAAGAACATAGATCTGGTTCGGCGCGATATCGGGATGGTATTCCAACAGTTCAATCTCTTCCCGCACCTGACCGTTCTCGAGAACTGCACCCTAGGTCCGATTTGGGTTCGGCACATGCCGCGTCAGGAGGCTGAAGAGACCGCCAAGAGACTTCTCGACCGCGTGCAAATTCTCGACCAATCCACCAAATATCCCGGTCAGCTGTCGGGAGGCCAGCAGCAACGAGCGGCCATTGCCAGGGCTCTGTGCATGGAACCGCGCGTGATGCTGTTTGACGAACCGACTTCAGCGCTGGATCCCGAAATGATCAAGGAAGTTCTTGATGTCATGACGGACTTGGCCGAAAGCGGCATGACGATGATCATCGTGTCGCACGAAATGGGGTTTGCTGCACAAGTAGCCGATCGCATGATCTTCATGGATGACGGGCAGATCGTGGAGGAAAACACCCCGGACGCTTTCTTCAACAATCCGCAGTCCGACCGGACGAAACTGTTCCTCAGCCAGATCCTCAGACACTAAGGCGCCACGCCTGGCGCCGGCCCCGTCGCTGGCGTACTCCTGAACTCCTGTCCGACGCTCTGACAGGGACAGCCAACAACTTCGCGCATATGGGCCCGGATGGTCCCGTACAAGCGTGTGCCCGGCCGCGCGACCCGCGCGCAATCAGGCAGCGAATACGACGCCACCCGGGAGCGTTCCTTCACGGGCTTGAGCGCGCCGGTGGTGGCGGCAGTCAGGTGCGGAGCCGCTCAAGCGCTGCGTCCGACGTCTAGCGTATGCCGCGAGGGTTGCTCGGCAATACCCTCCGCTGAGCCCACGGCCCGCGCCACAGATCGCCCCGCTGAATCATGTCGTCCGTCAGGCTGAACATGTCGTGCGCAGCGAATTCGGCCGCCGCCAGGTCTTCCAGGATCACGACCGTCGAGCGCTGCTGCACGTCAACCAGCTTCCAACCGGCGAGGCCAAAGGGTTGCTGCAGGAACACGAGCTCAATCCAGCCAGGAATCTGGACGCCGTCATCATCCAGCGCAGCAATCCGAACGGCAAGAAATTCATTGCGTTCAGCCACTTGCAGGATCTGCAGGTTGTCGTCCGCAGTCGGACGCCGGCCCTCGAACAACACCCGCAACGGCAATTGGTCCAACGAGAAGTGTGCCGTCTGACCTGCATCGGGATTGTGGTAGACCAGATACGTTCCGTTGGCCACCAGCACGGTGTTGTCGGGAGGCTCGTACTCAATGCGGGCCCGCCTTGGCGGAGACACCGCGATCCAGCCCTTTCGGAGTGTTCCGTCCGGATCCTGCTGGATAAACCGAGCGGTCAGTGGCGGAAGCGTCTCGAGGAACGACCAGACCCGATCCAGACGCGGGTCGGCCTGCGCGGCGTCGACGTGGCCGCCGCCGAGCAGCCAGCACAGCAGCAGTGCGCCGAGGACCGGCCTCACATTCGCATCCCGGTCAACCTATCACCTCGCGCTTACCGGTGTGGTCGGCTGGACTCACGATCCCGTCGCTTTCGAGTTGGTCGATCATGCGGGCGGCACGGTTGTACCCGATCTGGAGATGGCGTTGCAGAAAACTGGTCGAGGCTTTGCCCTTTTGCCGCAACAGGGCGACCGCGTCGTCGTAGAGTGCATCGCGCCCGGCTTCCTCGGAAAAGTCCAGGGGTTGGGCATCACCGACTTCTTCGGTTACTTCGAGGTTGTATGCCGTCGATATTCCCAAGTTCCTGAGGAAGTCGGCTACCCGTTCAACCTCTTCGTCACTGACGAACGGCCCATGCACCCGCTGCATTTTCCCGCCAGCCTGCAGATAGAGCATGTCGCCCTTCCCGAGCAGTTGTTCGGCTCCCTGGTCTCCGAGAACGGTTCGGCTGTCGGTGGCGGACGACACCTGAAAGCTGATCCGGTAGGGAAGGTTTGCCTTGATCGTGCCAGTCACGACGTCCACTGACGGTCGCTGGGTTGCGACGATCAGGTGGATGCCGGCAGCGCGTGCCTTCTGCGCCAGCGCCTGGATGGCAAGCTCGAAGTCCTTGCCCGCGCTGAGCATCAGGTCAGCCATTTCGTCTACGACAATGACGAGATATGGAAATGGCTCGGGCTCAATGGCCTGAGTCTCGTAGACCGGTTTGCCGGTCTCGGCATCGAATCCGGTCTGCACCTCGCGCGACAACTTTCGTCCGCGTGCGACAGCTTCCTCGACCTTGCGGTTATAGGCTTCGACGTTGCGGACCTGGAGCAGCGACATGGTCTGATAGCGCGAATTCATTTCACGCACCGCCCAGCGCAGCGCGGCAACCGATTTCTTCGGGTCTGTCACCACCGGGTGCAGAAGATGCGGAATCCCCTCGTACACGGTGAACTCAAGCATCTTCGGGTCAATCATGATCAGTCGCAGTTGATCCGGGGGAAGCCTGTAGAGCAGAGACAAGACCATTCCATTCACGCCGACTGATTTCCCCGAACCCGTTGTGCCGGCAATCAGCAGGTGTGGCATTCCCGCCAGGTCAGCGGTGACGGGCTCGCCGTTGATGTCCTTGCCCAACGCAATGATCAGGCTGCCGCGCTGTTTTTCGAACAACTCTGAGCCGAGAATCTCACGAAGGTAAACGGTCTCTCGCTTGGCATTCGGGAGTTCGATGCCGATGGCGTTGCGATCGGTCACCACCGACACCCGTGCCGCCTGCGCCGACATCGACCGGGCAATATCCGGCGCCAGCGAAATCACCCGACGCGACCGTATCCCTGGCTCCGGCTCAAAATCGTAGCGGGTGACGACGGGCCCTGACAGAATCCGCTCGATGACGCCTGCGATCCCGAACTCGGCAAGCACCGTCTCCAGCATCCGCGCGTTTGCCTCTTGGCCCTCGGCGCTGCCACGAACAGGTCTCGGCGGTTTGCGCAGCAAGCCAAGCGGTGGGAGCCGGTAGCCCTCCTCGTCCATCCCCAGTGTGGCCTGCCGTTCGTCATCCTCACGCTGGCCGATGCGCGTCGGGCCGGCAGTCTGAACCCGCCGGCGTTTTTTCTTGGGTGATCGTTCCTTCGAGGCCTCCATCGCGGGCCCTAGCGTCGGAGCAACCCGTTGCGCCGGGGCGTTTGCCTCGTCACTGGAAATACCGGCGGTCAGTTTTCGGACAGCTGCGTAAACCGCACGGAGTCCCTTGACCAGTCCCGCCCAGTCCGACGCCTGCATGGCAGAGGCGTATAACCAGGCGATCGAGGCCAGCGCCATGCAGACCGTGACCATGATTGCCTGAAACCATGACGTATCGGCCAGTTCCGTCCCGACCTGCGCCTTGAATGCTCCCACAACTTCCGCAGCGCCCAACACCGCGGAACTTGGCCCTTCACCAAGCTGAAACCATGCAGCTGTCAGGGTCGCGAGTACCAAGGCAAGCGCAAGCGCAAGCAGCCGCCAACCAAACCGGACCAGCGATTGCGAACGAACCATCCGCCAGCCCCAGGCCAGCACTGCCAAAGTCGCCACCAATGCGGCGGGCATGCCGATCCACGTTCTGAGCTCGGCGCTTACCAGTGCACCCGGCATGCCAAACCAATTGACGGGCGCCCGGTCCACGTGGACCAACCTTGACGGATCGCCTGGGTCCGACGAAAGCAGCGTGAGCAGCAGGACTCCGCCGACCGCCAACAGGCAAATTCCCAGCAACCGCCGCATCAACCCCCATACGGGGTCGGTCCACTGACGGCGCCACTTGTTTCGACCTGCCTTGTTCGCCGCAGTATCCGTCAACTCGACCTACAATCGAACGCGGCTCGCCGAATGAGCATCCGGCGAAAACTCTGACGAGCCGTAGTCCCGGTGCGCTGGAAACCCGTTCATTTCCCTCGTCGCAAGGTGCGCCTACGAAACGCTTCCGTCAAGTGCGGCCATCGCCCGGCGGTCGGCGCGGCCGCATCGATTTCCGCTCACCCGAGCGCATCGGACAAACGTTCCAGGCCTTTCCGTACAACATCGGCAGGCGGCACTAACGCCACACGAATGTGCCGGTCTGCTTCCCCGGCTTCACTGGAGAGGAAGCCTCCCGGCATCACCTTCACGCCGGCCGAGTCCCAGAGAGTCCGAGCGGCTCGCTCACCGTTCCCGACATCAAGCCAGAGAAAGAACCCGCCGGCCGGTTGATAGAACTCGAATCGACCCGCCAAGATGGCTCCAGCCGCTTGGAATTTCTGGCGGTAGAGGGCTCGGTTGTCTTCGACGTGGGAATCGTCGTTCCAAAGTTCGGTGGCGGCCGCCTGCACCGGAAGGGGCTGCTGACCCCCGCCATAGGTACGCATCCGCAGAAAGGCCTCGAGGAAGGCAGCATCCCCGGCGACAAATCCGGAGCGCAGTCCAGGGACGTTGGAGCGCTTGGACAGCGAGTGAAAACTGACCACGTTCGCAAGGTCACCCCCAAGCTCCCGGGCCGCTTCCATCACGCCGAACGGCGGAGTTTCACAGTAGATTTCGGCATAACACTCGTCCATGACCAAGAGCGCGCCGACCGACCGTACTAGCGCGATCAATCGCCTCAAATACTCGCCGTCAGCCACCGCACCCTGCGGATTGGCCGGTGAACAGAGATAAAAGAGCGCTGTGCGCTCCCACACGCCCTGCGGTATCGCGTCAAGATCCGGCAGAAACCCGCTAGCCCGGTTGCATGGCAGGAACACCGGATCCGCGCCGGCGATTACCGCAGCGCCCCGGTACACCTGATAGAACGGGTCCGGCATCAAGACCAGCGGCGTTTCGCCGCTCTTGCGTTCCGGCATAGCAGCAAGGGCCACCGCGAACAGTCCCTCGCGCGTACCTCCCACTGGCAACACATGTCGATCAGGGTCGATCATGCCCGCGGGTAGCCGATAGCGCCGCATCAGCCAGTTTGCGCAGGCAGCACGAAGCGCGTCGGTCCCGCGGGTTGGAGGGTAGCGGCCCCACTCGCCCGCGTGCCGTTGCAACGTCTCGACAAGAACGGGCGGCGGCGCGTGTTGCGGCTCGCCGATCGACATCACGATTTGCCGATCGGCTGCAGGCGCCAATCCCGCCAGCAGTCGATCCAGCCGCCTAAACGGATAGTCGACCAACCGGGACAGGCGGGGGTTGACGGGTACAGACATCAGCAGGGCTGGGTGCAGGTCACTTCGTCAGGGTACTGCGTTCTCGCCGGACCGACGCCGGCCGGGCAGGACCCGGCCGGCGTCGGGACGCTGTCGCAGCCCCTGATTTGGATAACCGGTTCCGACCGGCTTGGCCGACTATGTGGCGCGACCCGGCACGAACTCTGGGTAAGACACGAGCCCGATTTCCACCGCATCGGAACCCTGCATCTCGTCCTCGTCATCGAGACGAATTCCCATGGCGAGCTTCACCACGTACCACGCCAGCGCACTCACGAGGAACGCAAATAGCCCGACAGCGATGATCCCGGTCAGCTGGGTGCCGAAACTGGCGTCGGGATTGGTGAGGCAAACCGCGATCGTGCCCCAGATCCCGCAGAACAGATGCACGGGAATGGCGCCGACGACATCGTCCAGCTTGACCCGGTCCAGGAACGGAACGCCAACGGCGACGATGACTCCACCGACACCGCCGATGAGAATCGCTTGAATGAATGTGGGCGTCAGTGGCTCGGCCGTGATGCTCACCAAGCCGCCCAGCGCACCATTCAGAATCAGTGTGACGTCAAGACGGCGATAGAACCCGTAGTACACCGCGGTCGCTGCCAGCGCCCCGCCGCAACCGGCTAGGTAGGTGTTCGCGTAGACGCGCGACATCGCGCTGGCGTCCTCAACCGACGCCAATGCCAGTTGCGAGCCGCCGTTGAATCCGAGCCAGCCAAGCCACAGCACGAAGGTGCCGAGTGCAACCAACGGCACGGCCGACGCTTGCATCGGATTCACGGTGCCGTCCGCCGAGTACTTGCCACGCCGCGCGCCCAGCAGGATCACGCCCGAAAGCGCGCACCAGCCGCCAACGGAATGCACGATGGTGGAGCCGGCGAAATCGGAGAATCCCAATTCGCTCAACCAGCCGCCGCCCCATGACCACGCACCCTGAATCGGGTAGATCAGCGCGACGATCACGAACGCTACCCACAGAAACGCGGACACTTTGACGCGCTCTGCCACCGCTCCGGACACGATCGATGCCACGGTGCCCACAAACACCATCTGGAAGAACCAGTCGGAAGCGACCGAATAGGAGGCTTCCGCCGTCTCCGACGCGGGATCCGCGATTTCGAACAAGCTCAATGAACCGAAGTACCCGCCGTCGACACCGTCGTACATCAGGTTGTAACCCAGCAGCGCATAGGTAACGGCGGCAAGCGAGTAGAGCCCGACCTTCTTCATGCAGATGGCGCCGGCTGACTTGGTGCGCACCATGCCGCATTCCAGCATGCAGAAGCCGATGGCCATTGCGCACACCAGCGCTCCGTTCACCAGAAACGACATCGTGTTGAATATGAATGCCATCTCGTCCGGTGACGGTGCGGCGAGGGCCGCGGTCGGCCCGAGCAGAACGGCAGCAGCAGCCGTTCCGGACACACGAAATGTTTTCACGCGATACTCCGATGGAAAGAGTTTTTGACAAACTGGAAAATCGGGCCAGAGCACAACCATCGTGGACACGTCACGACTGTTGGCAGAACCAGCGCCCAGAGATGCCTACTCTAGTTGGGAAATCCCGTCCCGGTCTATCCGACCTGGCACTAGAGAACGGTCTTCCCCTGATCGGGGACAAGACGCCGAGCTCGGGACGCCCTTCACATGCGCACCCGTCCTCGGTCCTCGGCATCGTGCACGATCGTCCTGGGGCGCGATGCTGCACGCGAGGATCACGGCACCGTTCACGCGCCAAGTTGCGTTACCTGTGCCGCCGGCGCACGGGCAGCGTCCGCTACGTCTTGCCGGCCTCGACGTCTGCCAAGAATCCTTCAAGCACCATGTTGAACAGCGCCGGATCTTCCAGATTGAGTACGTGACCTGTATCCGGCATCACGAACAGGCGCGCCCTGCTGACACACCGCTTCAGGAACAGACCCGGTACCAGGCATCGCTGGTCGTCATCCCCGGAAACGATCAGCGTCGGAAGCTGAATGGCTCGAATTCGATCTTCCAGGTCCCACAAGCCGGGACGCTCCGCCTGGACGCCTCGCTGTGTCAGCGCGGACCCGGCGTCTGAGTGCTCGGCAAGTCGTGCAACGAAGGCCCGCCAACCACGCGGGTCCTTCCGCATGAAGTTCTCCCGCCCCGGCCCCGAGCCATATTCCTCGGCGAATCCGGCCGCTCCTTGCTTCTCAAAGCTGCTTGCCACATCCAGCGAGAGGGCCCGGAATTCGTCGCGTGTCTCAGGCTCCGCGCCGTAACCACAACCACAGACCGTGAGCGACAGGGCGCGGTCGGGATAGGCCAAACCAAAATGAAGCGTGGCGAACCCGCCCATCGACAGCCCGACGATATGTGCGCGCTCGACTTCCAAGTGGTCCAGGACGGCAAGCGCGTCATCGCGGGCCAGTTCCTGTGAATAGCTTCCAGGGTCCGGCGGAATGTCGGAATTCGGGTAGCCGCGTGCCGAATAGACGATACATCGTCGCCGTCGACCGAAATGCCCCAATTGCGGTTCCCACGCACGGTAGTCGCCTGCGAACTCGTGAATGAACAGGATCGGCACTCCGGTACCGGTCTCTTCGTAGTACAGCTTGACACCGTCGCGCGCGGTTGCATGGCCCACGGTCAGTGTTCCCCCATCTGCGCGGTTCGTTGGCGGCCGGAAGCGGCCCCGCGCCTGATCCGACGTCGGAACGGGTCTAGCACATCGCTGTGTGCCGCTCCACCACATGGCCGAAGGCCGGCCGGCCGTCATCGGTGCGCGCCGGCAGATCGGTCGTAAACGTCACGTCCTCGGTGAACAGACGGCGTTGGCCCGCGGTCCCTTCGGCAAGAAGACCCTCGCGGCCCAGTCGCTGGAGGACCACGGCCTTGGCATTACACCAGATATCGATGCCCACCCATTGTCGCTTGAGCCGCTCGGCGGCCACCAGCGTGGTCGCGCATCCGGCGAAGGGGTCGAGAACCATGTCCCCTTCATCACTGCTGGCGAGAATCATGCGTTCATAGAGGGCGATTGGTTTTTGCGTCGGATAGCCAAGGCGCTCGCCGTGAGTCGTGGAAAGCATCGACATATCCCACCAGTCCCGAGCAGAAACGATGGAATACGTGCCCTGACCATCGCGGAAATACTTTACGGCGCCGCCTTGCCCGCCACCGGTTCGGCCGTACGACTTGACCTTGAGAACGTTGAAACGGCAGAGTTTTTCCGCTTTGGCGTAGAACAGAATGATGTCGTGCTTCCTGGCAAATTGCCGTTTGCTCACTCCCCCCGACTTGTAGCACCACACGACTTCGTTCTTGAAATTCCGGTGCCCGAACACCGCGTCCAAGAGCTGTTTGAGGTAGTGGCTCGCGGTCGGATCGCAGTGGAGGTAGACGCTCCCGGTCGGCTTCAGGATCCGCCGCATGGCCAAGAGGCGCACGGCCATGAAGCACAGGAAAGCTCCCATACCGTCGCTGTACGTGTCCCTCGCGGCGGCGATGAGGCGCATGAGACCCGGATGGCTATCGGTGATCTGGTCTACCCAGTCCCGTTGCACGTCCTGCTCCCACGACCATCTGTCCTGAAACTTCGCGCCCGCCGCCAGGCTGTCAGGCGTGGCGCGAAAATCGCGCCCTTTGTTGAATGGTGGATCGGTTGCGATGAGGTCAACGGATTCGCTGTTCATCGCCTCCAGGAACCCCAGATTGTCACCGAGGAAAAACGTCCGATTCTTCCAGTTGGGCTCAGCCATCACCTCGTTCCGTCAGATCGCAGGGGGCGGCTCCGTTCGAACGAAGCAGTTGGTTGCGCAAACGATCGCCAGCCGAACGCGCTCGTTGCCGAGGCCGTTGACCAAGTCCCAGATTGGCCGGGATCCCGTGAGATGTCCGTGACCCCGTGCAGCTCGCGAAAGGGCGCGAAGTCCTTCGCGACTGCGGTGCTTGGCTACCTCCCGCAGACCGGCGCCGATCTGGCTTCATGTCCGACCGGCACCTGAACCGCGCCGTCTCGAACGGCGGAACGCGACGACCATCAGAGGACGACCTCCTATGGCAGTGCCGCACCCTGCCCGCGCCGCTCGAGACTCCTTCCGAGGATCCGCACATGGGTCCAATGCTTCCCGGCGTCCGGGCCGTCGCGACGGAAGCGCCGGATGAGATTCCCTCATCCGGCGCCATGCCTTCACGTCGGTTGGTCGGTCTCAAGGGCCGTTCCGGCCACCGGGATCACCCGGAGCGACCGGCGACGAACTCGGGGTACGACGCCACTCCGACTTCGGTTAGGTCAGAACCGTGCATTTCATCCTCCTCATCGAGGCGGATGCCCATCACGAGCTTGACCACGTACCACACCAGCAGGCTCGCGAGGAAAGCGAACGCGCCGATGGCGACGATGCCGATCAGTTGGGATAGGAGGCTTGCCTCGGGGTTGGTAAGGCAAACGGCGATGGTTCCCCACACTCCGGCAAACAGGTGAACGGGAACCGCCCCGACCACGTCATCAAGCTTGATTCGATCGAGGAAGGGCACACCGACCGCCACGATCACGCCACCGATGGCGCCGATCAAGATCGACTGTACGAATGATGGGGCCAATGGCTCCGCAGTGATGCTGACCAAGCCACCGAGCACTCCGTTGAGAATCAGCGTGATGTCGAGCTTCCGGAAAACGGCGAAGTACGTCGCCGCTGCCGCTAGCGCTCCCCCGCATCCGGCGAGGTACGTGTTCGCGTAGATCCGCGACATCGCGCTGGCGTCCTCAACCGACCCCAAGGCCAGCTGCGAACCGCCGTTGAATCCCAGCCACCCGATCCACAGCACGAAGGTGCCGAGCGCCACCAGCGGAACGGCCGATGCCTGCATCGGATTGACCTTGCCGTCGGCCGCGAACTTCCCCCGCCGTGCGCCGAGCAGGATGATCCCGGCCAGCGCGCACCAGCCGCCAACGGAGTGCACGATCGTAGAGCCGGCGAAATCGGAGAAGCCCAATTCGGCCAGCCAGCCGCCGCCCCATGACCACGCGCCCTGAATCGGATAGATGACGGCCACCAGCACGGCAATCACCAGAACGAACGGAATCACGCGAACCCGCTCGGCGACAGACCCTGACACGATCGAAGCGGTCGTCGCCACAAACACAACCTGGAAGAACCAGTCCGACGCCGCCGCATAACCGCCATCGGAAGCTTCGGAAGCCGGGTCTGGCGTATCGAAGAGTCCCAGAGACCCGATGAAGCCGCCGTCGACCCCGTTGTACATGAGGTTGTAGCCGACGATCGCGTAGGTGACGCCGGCGATCGAGAACAGCCCAATGTTCTTGACGCAAATCGCGCTCGTTGACTTCGACCGCACCATGCCAGCTTCAAGCATGCAAAAGCCGATAGCCATCGCGAACACCAGGGCTCCGTTCGCGAGGAACGACAAGGTGTTGAAAATGAAGGCCGCATCTTCTGGCGAGGGCGCCGCCAAGGCCGCAGCAGGTCCGAACAGGACGGCCGCAACGGCCACCCCGGAAACAAGGAATAGTTTCATGCGATTCTCCGACGCATCCCCGGAACTCCGCTCACGCGACGAAGAGAGGCGCCAAGCGAATGGCCGCCTCCGTTCCGCTTCCGGCTTGGATGACCAAAACTCCCTGACAATGCCCAGCGTCCAGCAAGGGCCTTACGGCGGCCGAGCCGCAGAAGAACCCGGTTCAGTTGACCGCGGGTTTGCGGCAGAGGGCACGTGTGAGCAGGTGCGAGCCCCCGCAATAGTTACAAACAAGAATCATGCCAATTTTGCCGGAGGGCACCGGTCAGCACCGCTGACGCTACAACTGCCTAACTTATAGCCGTGTTGTGTTCAGTAGTGATGAAATTATATGCGGTTATGTCGATAGGCTGCTTGCGGAACCGCCAAAGCATGGCGCCGTCAGCGTACGCGCGTCGACGCCCGAGCGGTCCTGATGACCAGCCCAGGTCCTATGTCCGAGGGCGTGGGCCGAACACGGCGGTTCCGACCCGGACATGGGTCGCGCCCATTTGAATTGCGGCCTCGTAGTCGGCGCTCATCCCCATACTCAGTTCCGCCAGGCCGATGCGGTCCCGCAACGTCCGTAACAGCCCGAAGTACGGAACCGGATCCGTATCTTTGGGGGGGATTCCCATGACACCCGAAACGCGCAGTCCCAGCTCCGCCTGACACCAGGTGATGAAGCGGCCGGCTTCGGCCGGCGGGCAACCGCCCTTCTGTGGCTCCTCACCGACATTGACCTGGACCAGCAGCCGCACGGCACGGTCGCGAACCGCACTGCAGTTCGACAAGGCGCGAGCCACGGATTCGCGATCTACGCTCTCGATGACGTGTGCGAGCCCGGCTGCAGCCGTGACCTTGTTGGACTGCAGCCGTCCTACGAAACGGAGTTCGGCAGCTGGGTAGCGCTCCAGGAGCGGCGGCCATTTGGCCTGCATTTCCTGAACGCGGTTTTCCGCGAAGGCGCGATGGCCGACTGCCAGCAGTGTCTCGATGGTGTCAGCGGCCACGCCCTTCGAGACGGCAACCAGGGAGACGCCGTCGGGATCTCGCCCAGCCTCCCGCTCGGCCGCACGGACGGTGGCCAGCACCGATTGCCAGCGCGAGACAAGCCCAGAGGTAGCGGCAGGCCGTGCGCGCATGACCTAGATTGCGAGCGCCATGACGATTGATCCTAGCAAACCTCCCCGCCTGCCTCGGCTGTGGTTTCTCAGCGCCGAGGAGCGCGGCATCGACTCCCGTGAGATCGTACCCACGCTGCCCCGAGGCATGGGCGTGATCTATCGCGATTACCGCAATCCTGAGCGACGTCTCCGCGCCCGCGAGCTTGCCCGGCTATGCCGACGACAGGGATTGGTGCTGCTCGCCGGGATGTCGAAACCCCGGTCGTCGTCATCGGTGACCGCAGGCGTGCACGTCCCGAGCTGGTCCCGGCGCCCGCCGTGCGCCAGAGGTTTGGTCACGCTGTCGGTGCATCGGGCCGGCGACCTGCGCCGGGCCAGGGCCAGCGGCGCCCACTTGTTCATCGTCGCGCCCGTGTTCCGCACCGAAGCTCATCCGGAGGCTGTTCCCCTCGGGCCGCTGCGTCTGGGTCTGCTTGCTCGCCGGCTCCCGGGTCCGGTCGCCGCGTTGGGTGGCATCACGCCGATATCGGCCCGCCGCCTGACGGGTCTGGGTGTCTACGCACTATGCGGGAGCGGTCTGTTCGCGCACGCGGGCGCGCACAGAGAATTGGCCGGGCTCCGTGTATGGTGTGGGCCGCCCTCCACCCGACCTCAGGTCCGGCCCGCGAATCCGCGCGACGCACGACGGTTCCGAACGTATGTCCGCTTACAATCCCGCTGAACTTGAAGCCAAATGGCAAGAGGCTTGGGAAGCGGCGGAGGTCTACCGCACGCCACCGCCGTCAGATGCACCGGACCGGTACGTCCTGGAGATGCTCCCGTATCCGTCGGGACGCATTCACATGGGTCACGTCCGGGTCTACACGCTGGGGGACGTGCTCGCCCGGTACTCGCGGGCCCGCGGGTACAGCGTGCTGCATCCGATGGGCTGGGACGGATTCGGGCTCCCGGCCGAGAACGCCGCCATGGAGCACGGCATCCATCCGGCAAAGTGGACGTGGTCCAATATCGACACGATGCGCGCCCAGCTCCGGTCGATGGGCCTCAGCTACGACTGGGACTGCGAGGTGGCGACCTGCAGCCCGGTGTACATGCGCGAACAGCAGCGTCTCTTTCTCAAGATGCTGGACGCCGGCCTGATCTATCGGGCCGAGGCGTGGGCCAACTGGGATCCTGTCGAGCACACGGTCCTTGCCAACGAACAGGTGATTGACGGGCGGGGCTGGCGCTCAGGAGCCCCGGTCGAACGGCGTTTGCTGCCGCAATGGTTCTTCCGCATCACCCGCTACGCGGGCGAACTCCTTGATGCACTCGATCATCTGCCGCGGTGGCCAGAGCGCGTAAAGACCATGCAGCGGAACTGGATCGGACGGTCGGAGGGGGCCCGGCTGCGCTTTCAGGTGCTGGGCGGCAGCGAAGAAGTCGAGGTTTTCACGACGCGGCCGGACACGATCTTTGGAGCCACCTTCATAGCGCTGTCCCCGGATCACCCTCTCAGCAGAACCTGTGCCGACACGAATCCGACCGTGGCCGCGTTCATTCAGGAATGCACGCGCGATCCCGGCCGGCGGAACCGGGAGGCGGCGGGCCCTGCCGGAAAGACCGGCGTCGACACGGGACTCCGCGTGCAGCATCCCTTCCTTGAGCGCTCACTCCGTGTCTTCGTCGCCGATTACGTCCTGATGGAATACGGCACCGGCGCCATCTTCGCGGTGCCCGCACACGACCAGCGCGACCTCGATTTCGCCCGCGCCCACGAACTCGATGTGGTTCCCGTCGTGGACCCGCCGCCCGGCGTCGAGCGCCCCGGGCCGGACGAGGCATACGTTGGCGATGGCACGCTCAAGAATTCCGAATTCCTCGACGGACTCGACGTGACCGCGGCGAAACAGACGGTCATCGACCGACTCGGAGAGCACGGAGAACGCAGCATTCAGTACCGAATCCACGATTGGTGCGCGTCGCGCCAGCGCTACTGGGGCTGCCCGGTGCCGGTCGTCTTCTGCCAGGACTGCGGTGTCGTCCCGGTGCCTGATTCCGATCTTCCGGTAACGCTGCCCGACGACGTCAAGTTCGACCGGCCGGGCAACCCACTGGAGCGGCACGCGGAATGGAAGACGGTCGACTGCCCGACCTGCGGCTCGGCCGCAGAGCGCGAAACCCAGACCCTCGACACCTTCGTCGATTCCGCCTGGTACTACTACCGGTACATTTCCGCCCAAGCCGATCAGCCGCTCGACCGCGAGGCGGTTGCCCGATGGTGCCCGACGTTCCAGTACGTGGGCGGCATCGAACACGCCATTCTCCACCTCCTGTACGCACGCTTCTTTACGCGCGCGCTTCGCGATATCGGCGAACTGCCCTTCGACGAGCCGTTCGACGGCCTCTACTGCCAGGGAATGGTCTGCCACCAAACCTATCGGGAACCAGCGGAAGGCACCTGGCTTTACCCGGAAGAGGTCGAGGCGAGTGGCAACGGCGGCTTCCGGCGCCGTTCCGACGGGGCGCCGGTCGTCGCTGGGCGAGTCGAAAAAATGTCCAAGTCGCGCCGCAACGTCGTCGATCCCGTCGACATCATCGCCACCTACGGGGCTGACGTCGCGCGCCTCTTCATGCTTTCAGACAGCCCGCCCGAGCGCGATCTCGAATGGACAACCTCCGGCGTGGAGGGCGCCGCCCGCTACCTGCAGCGAATCTGGCGAGCGTTCGACGAACTTGAGCCCGGACCGGTCGGAGCTGCCCAGCCGACCCGGTTTGCCCCGGCCGCCCACGCGCTGAGACAGACCACCCACCGTACGATCCGCGCGGTGGAAGAAGACATCGAAGCATTCCGCCACAACCGGGCCGTCGCCCACCTGCGTGCCCTGTCCAACGCGTTCCTTCGTTTCGATGTGGCGACAGCCGGAACCGGCGGTGCGTGGGCGCTGCGGGAGGCGCTCGAGACCTTCGTGCGGTTGTCTGCCCCCCTGATCCCGCACCTCGCGGAGGAACTTTGGCAGCGACTGGGACGCGACGGATTCATCTGCCAAGGTGCCTGGCCGGAAGCTGACCCCAATCTGCTTGCCGAGGAGCGGGCGACCATCGCGGTCCAAGTAAACGGTAAACTTCGGGGCACGATCGAACTTGCCCTCGGGGCCGGCGAGGCAGACACTCGGGAAGCAGCACTCCAGTTGCCGAACGTGATCCGTGCGATCGAGGGCGCGGAGGTGCGCAAAGTGATCGTTGTCCCGGACAGGGTAGTCAACGTCGTTGCCCGGTAGGGTCTTCAGGAGCTTGGCAGCGGCCGCCGTACTCGCCGCGGCAACCTCAGGGTGTGGCTTCGAACCGCTTCACGGGGCCTCTGTCAACGCTGCGCTCAGCGCAGTCGACGTCTCTCCGATCCAAGGCGGGCCCGGCGAACTGGTGTATCGGGCGCTGGTTGAACGGTTGCATCCCGCGGGCAAGTCGTCGGCCCCTACCTACCGACTGAACGTGACGCTCCGGTCCGTCAGTTCGCCACTGATTATCGACCAGTCGACGTTTGTCCGCCGTTACGACGTGCATCTGCAGGCGCAGTATCAATTGATCGAGATTTCCACGGGCCGTGAGGTCGGCGGCGCGGAACGGGATGCCCACGCGAATCACGGCGTGATCCCCAATGAGATCTACGGCACGCTGATCGGTTCACACGCAGCTCTGGAACGGGCCGCAAACGTCCTTGCAAACGTCATTGCGACTGATGCCGCACTGTTGATTCGTGCGGATCAGCGCGGATGAAACTGCAAGCCCATCAAGTCGAGGGGTTTTGTGCCAACCCCTCTCCGGAACCACGGGCGATCCTGCTGTACGGGCCTGATCAGGGTCTCGTTTCCGAACGGTTTACGCAGATTTCGCTGTCGCTTGCGCCCAACCAGGATGATCCGTTCCAAGTGGTCTCCCTCGATGGCGACGACGTCGCATCCGATATGGCCCGTTTCCTGGATGAAGCTGCGCAAATATCGCTCGACGGGACGCGGCGCGTCATCCGGATCCGCCACGCTGGCGAAGCCGTGACCACCGCCCTGGACACATTTCTCAATTCCGAGGGAGAGGATTCGGTGGTCCTGGTTCAGGGCGGCGATCTCGGGCCCAGATCTGGCCTGCGCCGGCTCTTTGAACGCGCCAAGGACGCAGCAGCAGCGCCCTGCTACGCGGACGACAGCCGGACGATCGAGCGACTGCTGCGCGACGTTCAGGAATCGCATCGCATCGAGATCGACCCGGATGCCTACGCCTATCTGGTTGTCCGCCTCGGGCGTGACCGTGGCGTCACCAGGAACGAGCTTGAGAAGCTCGTGCTGTTCGCGGGAGATGGCGGGATCCTCGACTATGAAGCCGCCGCCGCGCTGTCCGGTGACAATGCGCTACTGGGGGCAGACGCACTCGCCGATGCGGTCGGGCTGGGCCGGGCGGGTGACGCGTTTCGAGCCCTTCGGCGACTGCACGAGGAAGGACTGAGTGATGTCGCGGTGATCCGGCGTCTGCTCCGTCACTTTCAAACCCTGCACATGGTGACGGCGGCAGCGGATCCACTCCAGGCCGTCGATAGCCTTCAGCCACCCGTCCATTTCAAACGCAAAGAGGCCGTCGAAACGCAAGCCAGACAGTGGTCGCCGCTGCGCGTTGAGCACGTGTTGCGGCTCCTCGGGCGCGCCGAGCAGACGTGCAAGCGAACCGGAACGCCGGGCCGGGAAGTCGTGCGGGAAACCGTGCTCCGGATCGCCCGCATCGCTGGTCCCTGACCGCGGTCTCCAGCGCCTATTCGCGCCGCAGACGTCTGAGGATTTCTTCCAGCTGTGCGCTGCGCTGATAGCGGATTCTGACTTCGCCGCGGTTACCTCTGGCCCGAACCGCCACTTCCATTCCGAGCGTTTCTTGGAGTTCCCGCTCGAGTTCCTCCAGATTGGGGTCCCGCCGGGGCGGCGTGCGGCCACGGCGTTCGCGACGCACGAGCTGCTCCGCAGCACGGGAATTGAGACCGCGCTGCACGATCACGCGGGCCAGTTTCAACGCGTCCGGTGACCCGATGAGCGGACGGGCTGAGCCCGCACTCAGTTCGCCGCTGCGGACCATCTGCTGTACCGGTTCCGGAAGCGACAGCAGCCGAACGGAATTGGCTACGTAGCTCCGGCTTCGACTGACCGTTTCGGCCGCCTGCGCCTGCGTGAAACCAAACTCGTCCATGAGCCGGGACAGCCCGCCAGCCTCCTCAATCGCATTGAGGTCAGCCCGCTCCATGTTCTCGATCAGCGCCAGGCCCACGGCCTCCTGATCGCTTGCGGCCCGAATCCGGACCGGGACGCGGTGCAGGCCAGCCTTCTGAGCGGCCCGCCATCTCCGCTCGCCGGCCAGGATCTGATAGCGGCCGGACTGCGCGGGATCGGGGCGGGCCAGGATCGGCTGCAGCATGCCCGAACGCCGGACCGAATTCGCCAACGTGTTGAGGTCATCCGGATCGAAGTCGGAACGCGGCTGAAACGGGTTCGGGACCAGGTCGGTGATGGGCAGTGTGGCGTCTGGGGCCGCTCCGGGCTCGGCCCCGCGGGCTTCCGGCACCGTGCGGGTGTCTGCAGTTGCGGCACGCTCCGCGACCAGGGACTCGAGCCCGCGAGAGAGGCCTCGGCGCATCCGCGTCCCGCCGGTTTTCTGGGTCACGACCGCATCCGATACGCCTCGTGTGTCAGCAGCTCCCGGGCGAGCGATACGTAGGCCTGCGACGCAGGCGAGTTCCGATCGTACAGGAGTACAGGCTCGCCGGCGGAAGGCGCTTCGGCAACGCGCACGCTCCGGGGGATTTCGGTCTTGAATACCTTGGATCGAAGGTGCTCGCGCACATCGCGCTCAACGTCGCGTGCGAGATTCGTGCGGCCATCGATCATGGTCAAGAGCACGCCATCCAGCGCAAGACTCCGATTGGGTCCCGCCCGCACCAATTCGATCGTCTCCAGCACCTGTGCGAGCCCCTCCATCGGCAAGAACTCGCACTGCAGCGGAATGATGACACCGTCGGCCACCGCCAGCGCTCCCAGTGTCAGCCAGCCGAACGACGGCGGACAGTCGAAGAAAATGTCGGTATGCGTGGTGCGAAAGGCGGCCACAGCGGATCCCAGGTGCCCTGCATCGATCTGCCGACGGACCTCGTCGACCCGGGCCAGGGCAGAAGTGGCCGGCACAAGTTGGAGGTTGTCGACCAGCGTGGAGCGGATCGCGTTGGCCGGTCCCGTTCGGCCCTCCAGGAGTTCCGTGACGCCGGGGTTCCGGTCTCCCAGCGCCACCCCGAGGCTGGTCGACGCATTCCCCTGTGGATCCATGTCCACCAGCAACACCCGTCGCCCTGCAGCGGCAAAAGCCGTGGCGAGATTGACGGCCGTCGTGGTCTTGCCAACGCCACCTTTCTGGTTGGCGATCGCGACCACCCGCCCGTGGCCGGGAACCGGTCCCGACGGACGGGTCACCGGGTTGGGCGGATTCGGATTAGCAGGTGAAATGCCCCGTCACCCCCGTGACGTGTCGGTGCCGGTTCGCAACCCAGTACTACCCCGCGGAGTGCCGGCGAGCGGACGATCTCCGGCAGGGCTTCTCTGAGCGCTCCGGTGGGGCCGGCCTCCCCGAGCTTCCGCCCGGTCACCACGCGGACACAGCGGTGCCCTCCTGCCTGCGCGTCCAGCACGAATTCACGCACGGCCACCCACGCCTCGGACACGCGAAAGCCGTGCAGATCGAGCGTTCGGGTCGGCGCGATCCGGCCCCGCCGAAGTTTCTGCCGCGTCGATCGATCGATCCCGTTGTGCGGCCGCTTCGAAACTGCGGCTCGCTTGATCACCGTCGGGCGCGCCGGGGGCGTGCCGGCGGCGGCGGGGTCGAGGAGACCGCCGCGCGCCGACCGTGAGTGCGGCCCCTTCAGGCTGGCCTCGAATTCCGCAATCTCCTCCGGAGTCGCGATTGAGGACGTGCGGCGCTTGAAACGCGTCATTTCTTGGTCACCAGCACGTGAAGCGAGCGCGGACCGTGCGCTCCGAGCTCGATACGCTGCTCGATGTCGCCGGTTCGGGATGGCCCCGTAATCAGGCAGACGGTGCGTGGCATCGACGCGCTCGACGCCGCTGAAAACGCGGTCTCGAGATCGGCGCACACCGCGTCTTCGGCCACCACGGCGATAGCGTGATCGGGCAGGAAATGGTTGGTGGTCGGGTTATCGCCGGCCGAAACGTGGACCAGACTGCCCGTTTCGGCGACCCCAAGGACCGCCGGGACGACCGCCGCCGCATCGTCGAGATCGGCGACTCCGAAGGCGGTTTCCAACAGCGGCTCGGCATCCCAACCAAGCTTCGCCAGCGCCGGGGACACCCTGATCCGTGCTGCCAGGTTGCGCTGCGTAAGATATTGGGCGACTGCCTGTGGAACCGCGTCTTCGGGAATCCGCTCGACAGTCGCTCCGGCCGCCTCCAGACGCCGGCAGAACACGCCCACGTCTCCGGCGCGCGCCGGCGAGGCCACCGATTGGCGCGGGGATTCCTGCGATCCCTCCCCCAGACGATCCCGAAGACGGCCCAGAATCCGTTCGCGTGCCGCACTCATGATCGGCGCTTCCAGCTGTTGAGAAACGTTCTACCGGCAGGCGCAGGAAAGTCGCGCGATCGGGTCCACCCGTTCGCCAGGACCAGATTCCGATAACGGCGGGACCGGCCAGCCAGCCGCGACAGCATCCACATTGCCACCCCCGTCCCCAACCGGTACAGCCGAGGATGTGCGGCGAGCCAGCCCCAGAGTGCGAGCGCCACCCGCGTCCGGACCGTGTTCAGGCGCGCTTCATGTTCCTTCGCCCGCCAATAGCGGAAGATCTTCGGAAGCGGGATCCGCATCGGACACACCTCTTCGCAGCGCCCGCACAGACTGGAGGCATTGGGAAGATGACGGGCGGCTTCGACGCCGAGCAAGGCAGGGGTCAACGCTGCACCGATCGGGCCGGGATACACCCAGCCATACGCGTGACCGCCCACGGCGCCGTACACAGGACAATGGTTCATGCAGGCCCCGCAACGGATGCAGCGCAGCACGTCCTCGGCCGGTGTGCCCAATAGGCTTGACCGGCCGTTGTCCAGCAGGATCACATGGTATTCCGAAGGCCCGTCGATATCGGTCGATCGCCTAGGCCCGGTCGAGACCGTCGTGTAGGCGGACATGTCCTGACCGGTGGCGGACCGGGCCAGGACCCTCAGGATGGCCGCGCCGTCGGCCAGTGTCGGTACCACTTTCTCGATCGTGGCCAGCACGATGTGCAAACGCGGGAGCGTCTGAGTGAGGTCGCCGTTGCCTTCGTTCGTAACGATGACCGAACTCCCCGTGTCGGCGACCAGGAAATTCGCGCCGGTGAGGCCGGCATCCGCCTCCAGGAACCGCCGTCGAAGCACGGCGCGCGCCTCGGCGACAAGGTCGGCGGGCGTGTGACGCGGGAACGGCTCCGCCTTGTGGTGGTGGTGCTGCCGGAAGAGTTCGACGACTTGCGGCATCGTCTTGTGGATGGCTGGGGCAATAATGTGGCTGGGCACCTCGTCGGCGAGCTGGATGATGTATTCGCCGAGATCGGTTTCGACCACCTCGATGTCATGTTCCTCCAGGAAGCCGTTGAGGCCGATCTCCTCGGCCACCATGGTCTTGCCCTTGCTCAGCACCCGCACGCCGCGGGAGGTCAGCAGCTCCAGCACGATCTGGCGAGCGTCTGCAGGGGTTTCCGCCCAGTGCACCACCCCGCCCTGTTCCTGGCAGCGCGCCTCGAAGTTCTCCAGATGATGGTGCAGCTGACGGAGGGTGCGCGTCTTTGCATCCACGGCCGCATCGCGCGCATCCTCGAACTCGGAGAACCGCTCCACAGCATCGGTGCGGCGGGCCTGAAACCCGTCCCCGAGCAGCCGCAGCGCTGCCTGCAGATTTTCGTCTTCGAGAGCCCGAGCGCTCGCTTCAGGAAACTGCGCGATCTCGCGTCCGTCGAACATGATCAAACCGGGACGACGGGGTCCGTGTTCTCCGCGCCGGCCAGAACTTCGGCCACGTGCAAGCAAGCGATTGGTCGCCCCTCACGGGCCAGTCTCCCGGCGATGTTCAAGAGGCAGCCGAGATCTCCGGCAAGCACGGTCTCCGCACCGGTCCCGGCGATCGAAGCTGTCTTGTCTGAGACCATCTTCGTGGAAATGTCCGGGTACTTGACGCAGAACGTGCCGCCAAACCCGCAGCACGCGTCGCGATCCGGAAGTTCCACGAGCTCCAGCCCGTCCACCCGCGCCAACAGGGCACGAGGCTGGTCACGTACCGCCATCTCGCGCAGCGACGAGCAGGAGTCGTGGTAAGTCACGCGCTGCGGAAACGTGGCTGAAATGTCGGTCCAACCGGCCACGTCCACCAGAAAGCTGGTCAGTTCGTGGGTTCGACCGGCAAGCCTCTCTGCGCGCGCTGCCTCGTCCGGCTCCGATGCGAACAGCCGGCCCAGGTGTAGCCGCAGCATTCCGGCGCAACTCCCTGACGGCGCGACGACGTACTCGAATGGCTCGAAGGCATTCAGGAACCCGCGGGCAACGCGGCGCGCTGTGCGCAAGTCCCCTGAGTTGTACGCGGGCTGGCCACAACAGGTCTGACGGTCGGGGACTTCCACCCGGAACCCCGCCCGTTCCAGCAGCTTCACCGACGCCCAAGCCACTGACGGCCTGAACAAGTCGGCGAGGCAGGTCACGAACAAGCCGACGCGCCCGCGATGGGACTCGCTGCTGGGGACAGACACGACCAGGATCGGCCGATCAGGAAACTCGACGGGCGTTGGTCAGAGCGTAAGCGCAGAGTCCGGTCGACACCCCGTCGCCGATCGGTTCGACCGTCCCGTCAGGCATGATTGGCTCCAATGCGCCGTCGATCGCTTCCCGCGCTTCCACCTTGACTGTGATCTCAGGCCCGCCGGGCAGGGAGTGGGGGCGCGGCGGTGCCATGAGACTGAGGAGACGTCTGCGGTCGGAACTGGCGAGCGGGATCTTGCAGCCGTCGGCGGGCGCCACCGCCGTCATGGGGTCCGCGTACTGCTGCCCGTCATCCTGCACGGAGACTGAAACCGCCCCCCACATGGACAGCACCGAGTATCCGGAAACCGGGAATAACCGAGAGGGCTGCATGCCTGGCCTCCGTACTACCGCCTCGACCACCAGACAATACCCGTGGAATGTCGGTTCGGGCCGCCAGGACGCCCGAGCCCAAGTACTGTCAGGACCAGCATGGCCTCGCCGCCAACCCAGGCAAAGGGCACCAGAAGTTGCTTGTGCTCCCCACTACCACAGGCTCGCGCCGCAGGCCACGCGGTGGGCTGTGGCCAAGCCGAGACCTGCACCAGCGACAATCAATATAAGGCTCTCCGCCATGATCTGCCAGAACAGCTGCAACTGGGTAGCGCCCGGCGCCCGTATGACGGCAAGGTCCTCCTGCCGTTCCTCGAGTACCTGAACGAGCGCAGCAAACAGGCCCAGGACTGCGCCAACCATCAAGATGGCCGTGAACGCGCGCACCGCATCAGCGCCGAACCCGACAAGCCGAAACCGGCGTCGGACATGGAGCGCCGGGCGCGCCGCCTGAGTCACCGTCGACTGATTGATCTCGCGCGGTAACAAGACGGTCTCCATCGGTGCGAAACGATCAATGAGAAGTGCCGTGATTTCGCGGGCCAAAGACTGGCGGAAGCCTGTTGCGGGTAGGTCTCGTGGTCGCCGGCGGCGTGCCCCACACGACCCACGACCTCGCAATCATCATCGTGCCCAGGGCTGGGCGCCGGTTCCGCGGGCTCGGCATGGTGATCGTGCTCGGTGGCGGCGCCCCGACCCAGACCTTGTCCGGGAGCCATACCGTGCACCGCCGGTACCGTTGCCGGGATCGACCCAGGCAACTGAGGAGTTTCAGACCGTCAGGGCGCGTCGGAGCGGCTCATCGTGCGCTGGGCTCACGGCCCATCCAGTCGCCGTTTCAAGTTTCGAAGATCATTCCAGGCATCTGCCTTCCGAGCCGGCTGACGTAGCAGGAAAGCCGGGTGAAACGTCGGGAGCACCGGGACAGGCGGAATGCCCTCGATCGGAATCTCCCGCCACTGCCCACGCAACTTGCTGATCCCCAGCCGGGTCCCGAGCAGGACACGGGCCGCGGCCGCCCCGAGCAGAAGAATTGCCTGCGGGCGGACCAGGGCGACGTGAGTCCGCACGAACGGCAGGCAGGTGGCCATTTCCTCGTCGGTGGGGGTCCGGTTGTTGGGGGGGCGCCAGAACACAACGTTCGTGATGTACGCGCTGGTCCGGTCGCGGCCGATTGCGGCCAGCATCTGGTCGAGGAGTTTGCCGGCGGATCCGACGAACGGGAGACCGATTCGATCTTCTTCGCGACCGGGGGCCTCGCCGATCAACATCAACCCCGCTTCCGGATTGCCGTCGGAAAACACGGTTCGGGTTGCATCCGTCCGCAGCGCGCAGCCCCGAAAGCTCTCTACCTCGGCGCGAAGTTCTTCGAGGTTCGTGGCCGGAACCCGCTGGCCCGCGACTGCTGCGGCAGGTTCGCCCGGAACCTGCTCTTGTGGGGGGGAACTCGCCGCCAGACGATTCAACGGTTCCGGTGCCAGCGCTTCGTCCGCACCCATGTCGACATACCAGCGCAGCAGTGCGGTCGCGGCTGCACGATCACCGGCCGACATCCGGACTAGCTGACTAGAGCGAAGCGAAGGGGACCGGTCGGCCCTTGGAATCGCGGACCAAGGCTCCTGACTCGTCCTGAGCGGCTACGTAGCGGCCATGCCCGACCCACTTACCAACGTAAAGCACCGGCTTTACCGGTTTCCCGTCATACGTCTTCTCGCGACGGTTGCGATTGGCTTCAGCCCGAATCGCGGGATTGTTCTTGGTGAGCGGCATCGTTTGCTCTCTCCGTAGCCGGGCCTACCGAATGTATCCGCGGCGCCTCGCAACGCCAGTCAAGAAGCCACAAACTAGCACACGAAGGCGTAGGTACGAGTCTGCGGAAGGAACTGCCGGCGTGACGCTGCGCCGACGCCCGATCACCGCCACCTGTCGGCACCCGTGCAGCTCGAGCCGGTTCAGCGAGCCTGCCTGTCTCCGCCGATGCTAAGGAATCAGCAGTTTGGCTGCCCCGGCTCCGGTTGGGACGTCAGGGAACCCGCTCGCAAGGGTCCTCGCTTCCCCGGGTTCCTGGCCGCGACTGCTTTACGGGACAGACGGTCTCGATCATGCTGCCCAAGCCGAGTGTCGCTGCCCAGCGAACCTGTTCGTCCAGCACCCTGGCGGCGGCATGATGCAGTGCGGAGAACCGCTCGGTGTCGACTGACCGACCGCTCATTGGACTGACCCTCGACCACGAAACGGCCCAGACGTATTCCAGGTTTCCCTGGTACGCGTTGCGCCAGAATTACGTGGACTGGATGACCGCATCCGGGGCCGTGCCGGTCGCGCTCCCACACGAAACCGACCTCGTGGCTGATCTGTTGGAGCACCTGGACGGTCTCGTCGTGACCGGCGGGGCGTTTGACGTGGATCCGGCCTTGTTCGGCGCGAGCGAGCGCCACGCGAGCGTGACCACGAAAGATCGACGCACCACGTTCGAGGCCGACATCACGCGCCGGGCCCTGTCGCGGGATCTTCCGGTCTTGGGAATCTGCGGCGGCGAGCAGCTGCTCAACGTCGTGCTGGGCGGCACGCTGCTGCAGCATATCCCGAGTGCGATCAGCGAAGCGCTGGAACACGAACAGCCCAATTCTCGTGACGAACCCGGTCATTCGGTCAGGGTCATCGATGGCACGCGGCTCGGAACCATCGTGGGTTCCAGCCGACTGGATGTAAACAGCGCCCACCATCAGGCAGTCGCTGAGTTGGGAGAGGGCGTGATCGTCAATGCCGTCGCGCCAGACGGCGTGATCGAGGGCATCGAGCACCCGGGTTTTCGGTTTTGCATCGGGGTGCAGTGGCACCCTGAATTCATGTTGCAGGATGGGGACCGCCGGTTGGGTAGGGCATTTGTGGAGGCAGCTGCGAAAACGTGACGGCGGAGCGCATAGGCCGCCGCATCGCGAGGTCCGGGCTGTGTTCGCGCCGAACGGCCGAGCGATGGATTGCCGCGGGCCGTGTCCACGTCAACGGCGAGCCCGTCTTCCTCCCCGGCCGCAATGTGGTCGCCGAAGATACGGTCACGGTGGACGGAACAGTGCTGCCCGCACCTGCGCCTGCACGATTGTTCCGCTTCCACAAGCCCCCGGGCTTTGTCACCACACGCGCCGACCCGGCCGGGCGGCAAACGGTCTTCGACCTCCTCCCAGACGGCCTCCCGTACCTTCACCCGGTTGGCCGCCTCGACCTAGCCTCGGAGGGACTCCTGCTCCTGACAACCGACGGCGCGCTGAAACGACGGCTCGAACTTCCGCGGACCGGCCTCCCCCGGCACTACCGGGTTCGCGTCCATGGCCGGATCGACCCCAATCGCCTAGCTGCCCTCGCAAGGGGCACGCAAGTCGACGGCGTCCGCTATGGCCCCATCGCCGTTGAGGTCGCGCGTGGCGGAAGGACGAACGCCTGGCTGGAGGTCACCTTGCGCGAAGGCAAGAACCGCGAAGTACGCCGCGTGCTCCAGCATGTCGGGCTGCTGGTCAACCGCCTGATTCGAACAGCCTATGGGCCAATCCAGCTCGGTTCACTGCCGCGCGGGGGCTTCGTGGAAGTGCCGGCGGCAACGTTGCACGAGCACTTCGGCGGCTCTCGTTGAGCGGGCTCACCATACTCGCCGGCCGCCACCGCGGTCGGCGTCTCGAAACGCCGCCAGGCTCGAGCGTACGGCCAACTCAAGCCCGGGTCCGCAAGTCCCTGTTCGATTTGCTCGAGCATTCTCCGCGCGTCGACCATCGGCTCGCCGGCGCCTCGATCCTCGACCTGTTCGCCGGCACCGGAGCGCTTGGAATCGAGGCGCTTTCGCGGGGGGCAGCCGTCGTCACCTTCGTGGAACGGGACCCGGACGCGGTCTCCGTACTCAGCCGAAACGTCATGGCGCTGGGCGAGGAGCGCCGGGCCCGGATCCTCCAGGCAGACGCACTGCGGTTGCCGGCGTCCACGTTCGCCGCGGAGTTCGTGTTCGTCGACGCTCCCTACGGGGAAGGGCTCGCGGAGCCTGCCCTCAACGCAGCGCGGACCGTCGGGTGGGTGATCGCGGACGGCATTGCTGCCGTCGAACTGGGCCGCCGCGAGACGTTTCCGATTCCTTCCGGCTGTCGGCTCATCGATGAGCGCGTCTACGGCACGACCAGGATTTGCCTGCTCCGGACCTGATCGAGCGCAACGCCCGCCCCCGAGGCAGGAACGAAGCGGCGCGCAGCCACCAGCCGGGACGGGCGCGGCGAAGCTGACGGGCAGCCGCTTCAGCCTGACACCGGCGAGCGAACAGTGCGAACACCGCCGTCCCGCTTCCCGTCATCCGCACACCATCGGCACCAGGAACGGAAGCCAACGTCATCTCGACGCTGCGGATCACCGGGGCAAGGCGAGCAGCCGAGGTCGCGAGATCGTTGGTCGTACGCGCGACGTGTTGCCGGACCGGCATCCGACGCCTGGAGGCCGGGCGGGACCCGGGGCCTTGCCAGCCGGCGTAGACACTTGACGTCGCCAGCTCGGTTCCTGGCCAGGCAATGAGCACGCCGCCGGTCGGTGCCGGCATCGATGCAAGGTCGGCGCCGGTCCCGCCAGCCCAACAGGCCTGCGACTCCAGGCACGCGGGCCCATCGGCGCCCAGCGCGGACGCCGCGCCCAGCATGGCTGAATCATGGCGGCTGATCCCCCAGAGGCGGCCCAAGGCCCGCAGGGCCGCGGCCCCATCGGCCGTGCCCCCTGCCAATCCCGCCCCGGGAGGGATGTGCTTCTCCAAATGAAGGGCTGCGCCGGCGCTGACCCCCGCGCGCGTGCGGAGTTCCGACGCCGCCTGCATCACGTAGTTGGCAGCGCCGAGGGAGTCCACGGTGCTGGCCATCGGGCCCGAGACGGAGAGCGACAGGCCGGGCGCCGGCGAAACCCGGACGATGTCAAAGATGTCCACAAATGCCAGTGCCGAATCGATTCGATGAAGCCCGGAAGGAGTCCGTCCGAGCACATGAAGATGCAGATTGATCTTGGCAGGGGCGGCCTCGATTTCGGAACCGAAACGTCCGGCGATCAGATCTCGTGCTCCTCGACGACCGGCGGCAGTTCGTCGAATCCGTGTTCCAGCTTCCATTCAATCTCGGCCGCGAGTTCCGGGTCGGGGTCCGCCCGGAGCGCATTGCGCCATTGCATGCGGGCTTCCAGTTTGCGCCCGGTACGCCACAGCGCGTCCCCGTAATGACTCGTGATCACCGGGTCTCCGGGTTGCGCCGCCATGGCCCGTTCCAGCGTTTCCACGGCCAGCTCGTAATCACCCAGCCGATAGTGCGCCCAGCCGAGGCTGTCGATGATGAACCCGTTGTCAGGACGGAGCCTGGCGGCCAGGGCCGCCATCGCCTTGGCCTCTTCGAGCCGCTGGCCCTGCTCAATCCAGGAGTACGCCAAGTAATTGAGGATGAACGGTTGATCAGGCGACAGTTCCAGCGCCCGCTGCAGGTCTTCCTCTGCCCGCTCCCAGAGGCCTGACCGCTCGAAGGCCGCACCGCGACCGTAAAGCAGGGGCCAGTGGTGGGGTTCCAGCCATTCGAGGCGGTCGAGCGCCTCGGAATAGGCGGTGATCGCTTGATCGTACCGCTTTTCCGTGGCCATCAGCTGGCCCAGCGCGCTGAGGGCTCCCACTCTGCCAGGGAAGCGTTCACCGAGCAGCTGAAGTTCCGAGCGCGCTTCCTCGACCCGGCTCAGCCGGCCGAGCAGACTGCCAAGCGCCAGGCCTGCATCCCACGATTCGGGAGCATCCGACGGGACACGCCGGTAGGACGCCAGCGCAGAGTCGTTCGCACCGAGCTGCTCCTGGACCTGCGCGACCAGGAGGCGAGCCGCCAGAAAGTCCGGCTCCAGGTACAGCGCGATCTGCACGTACGCCAGTGCACCACGATAGAACTGCTGCGAAAACAACATGCGGGCGCCGTCGAAGAACGTTTCGGCGACCCCGATGGCCACGTCGCGCTGATCCAGACCTTTCGCCTGGCTCTGATTCCCGTCGGAACGACCGGCGCCGGCTGCCGGCGGCACGGCAAGATTGACCGGGCCGCCCAGGGACCGGAGTTCTGCCCCCTCCTGGAGCGCCAGCACCGTGCCGCTCGCTGGACGACGTCCCGCGAGGCTGGTCCGCGCCCGGATGGCGTCATCGGTCTGCCCGGTCGCCGAAAAGTGGGCAAGGGCAGCCAACGCCATGCGGTCGGGGATCGCCGCTTCCTGAATCGCCGCTCGATAACGCTGGCCCGCCGCCTCCTGCTCGCCCCAGTGATCAAGAATGCGGGCGGCGTGATAGTTGAAGAAAGAAATGAGTACGCCGCGCTCGGCAATGCGGTCGATCTGTTCGAAGGCCGCACTCGGCGGGCCCCGGGAACCCGAGATCCAGGCGCGCAGCACCGGGACCAAGTATCCGTCCAGACCGCCCACGGTAGCCATTGGGTCCAGCAGCGCCTCCGCAGACGCCATGTCGTTCCGGAGAACATCGCCCGCGAACCGGAGGAAAATCGCGAGTCCCCAGGGCCGTGTTCCGTTCTGAACCAGTTCCCGGGACAGCTTCTCAGCCGTCGCGACCTCGCCGCTGGCGACGAAAGCCTTGATAGCATCAGCGATGACGGCAGCCTTTTGGTCGCTCCCGATCAGCGCGTGGAAGTAGGCTGAGGCCGTGGAATAGTCGCCTGATTTCGCGGCGTGTTGTGCCGCTAGATAGGCGCCGAACGGTGACGCCGCCTTAAGCTGGTCGCCCGCCGCACTCGCAGTCCCACCAGTTCCCAGGACGGCCGCGGCAGTGATCGCAGCGACTACGCGGATGATCACGAAACTGCAGCCTCCTGCCCCCTCATCGAGCGAGGGCCTCTTCCCATACGCCACCATAAATATAGGCGGTACAAGTCAAATTGTAGTCAGCCGCCGTTCCGTCGCAGGGGGTCGCAGCGATGCGCGCGAAGTTCGGAGCGGCCTGGCGCATGCAAGTCCAAATCGGATGGCTACGGCTGTATCATCGCCAGATCGCATGGTCCCGGCCATCCGGCCAGGTGTCGGGATTTCGCGGCGCTCATGCCCTACATCATGGGTGCCAAGTTCTTTCTGCCCCGGGCCGTCCTGGACGCGACCGGTGCAACGTGCCGTCCGGCGCGAGCGTCGGCGGCCGATCCCGTATGCTTGGTGCCATCACCAAACCTGCCCGCCGTCGTTCGTGGGAGTCCACGCAGGGATGGGCCAATGGCCCGCCGATACATGCCAGGAGGTCGACGCCATGTTCATCCAGACAGAAGGCACGCCGAATCCGGAAACCCTCAAGTTCCTGCCCGATCAGGCCGTGCTGGACCGCGGCACGGCTTCCTTCAACCGTCCGGACGAAGCCGAACGGTCGCCGCTGGCCGCCCGGCTCTTCTCCGTCGAGGGGGTAGCGGGCGTCTTCCTCGGACGTGACTTCATTACCGTCACGCGTGCCCCCGAAGTTGAATGGCAGCCGCTGAAGCCGTTATTGCTCGCGGCGATCATGCAGCACTACGCGTCCGGCGAGCCGACCGTGGCCGCTCCCGCCGAACCGACGGCGGAAGCCGCGGTGAGACCGGAAGACGCGGAAGTGGTGGCGGAAATCCGCGACCTCATCGACACACGGGTGCGGCCCGCGGTTGCCGGCCATGGCGGCGACATCGTGTTCCACGGCTATCGCGACGGTGTTGTGATGCTGGAACTGCACGGTGCCTGCTCCGGCTGCCCGAGCTCCATGACGACCCTGAAGATGGGCGTAGAGAACATGCTGCGGCACTACATTCCGGCGGTGCAGGAAGTCCGCGAGGTCGCCTGAACCGGGCACGTGCGATTCCTGTTCTTTGACACGGCGCTGGACCACCTGACCGCGGGGCTGGCTCAAGGGGAACGGGTCATTGCCAAGCACTGCGAGCCTTGCCCGCGCGGACACGCCGACCGGCTAGTTCCGTTGCTGCGCGACCTGATGGCTGCGTCAGGGGTTGGTTTCGGGGACCTGGAAGGAATCGGCTGTACCCGCGGACCCGGCACCTTTACCGGCATCCGGTCCGGGATCGCCGCGGCACGGGCGATGGGGCTGGCAGCGGACCTGCCCGCGGTGGGGGTTCCAACGTTGGATGCGCTCGCCCGCACGGTCATCACTGGGCGATCCGCCGAAGCCCCCGTTACCGCGGCGATCGATGCGCGCCGGGGCGAACTCTACCTCCGTCATTTCCGGCCGGACGGCACACCGGTCGGACCGCCGTTGCGTTCGGCCGCGGAAACCGCCGGGTCGCTGTGCCCTGAGGGGATGCGGCTCCTGGTCGGAAGTGGCGCGACCATACTGCGGGACATCCTGGGACGCGGGATACCGCGGTCCGACATCTCCACCCCGAGTCCAGAGGCCCTGGCCGTGACCCTCAGCCAAGCCCTTCGGGGGCGCCGGGGGCATGGCTACACGAGTGGGCCAAAGCCGCTGTATCTCCGGCCCGCAGACGCCACCCCGCCCGCCGATTGGCGTCAGCCGCCGGCGGTCGCCTGAGACTGGTGGCGGATGGTGATCCGCCAAATCCCGGACCCAGGGGGATACGGCTCGGGCGGGTCCACTCGGTATCCGAGCTCCGCTGCAGAACGTGGCACGTTCTCAAGCGGCTCTCCGTCGGTCAGCAGGACTACAAGAACACCGTCGACGGGCAATCGGTCCAGCGCGATCCGCGTGCGGACGAACGTCATCGGACAGACGTCGTCAGTGATATCTAGCGTTACAACCGAAACTGTCGGCGGAATCTCGGCGGAGGAAACAGGCACAATATCCCAGTATATCGCCCAGGTTTTCTGCTCACGGGCACATCCCATCTATACTGTGGGTCCCGGACACAAACGGAACTGCTAGGAACGTTGTCCTCCACCGCTTCAGACTTGGAAAAACTCTGCACTGACAGAGGCCTCAAGATGACCTCGCAACGCCGGGTCATCGTGCAAGTTCTCGCTGAATCGGACGACCACCCGGCAGCCGAAGACGTCTACCGAAGAGCGTCGCGGATCGAAGGGCGCATCAGCCTAGCGACGGTGTACCGAACCATGCGGCTGCTTGAGGAAGCGGGAATCCTGGAGAAGCATGACTTCGGCGATGGTCGAGCGCGCTACGAAGAGATCCAACGCGCCCATCATGACCATCTGATCGATGTCGACACCGGCGAAGTCATAGAGTTCGTGAACGAAGAGATTGAGGACCTGCAGGAAGCCGTCGCCCGCAAGCTGGGGTACCGCCTGACCGGCCATCGGCATGAGTTGTACGGAACCCGGATCAACAAGCCGGAGCAGGATTGAGGGATGCCGCCGTGCGCTCCCCGCCACAGCGCAGTGCCAGTCGCGCGGGCCGGAAATCTTGAGGTACGCCTAGCCACAAAGGCCGATGAGGTGGACGCCGCGCAAGCGCTGCGGTACCGGATCTTCTACGAGGAAATGTCGGCCAAGCCTTCGCCAGAGATGCGGAAACGCCAGCGCGATTTTGACCATTATGACCCGCTATGGGAGCACCTGCTGGTGCTCGATCATGGCTCGGGCGGGTCCGTCATCGGCACATACCGGCTGCACCGCTGCGGCGCGGAAACACCCTCGAGCGAGCTCTACACCAATACAGAGTACGACCTCGCGCCGATTCTCGAACAGACCGGGGTTCTCGTCGAGCTCGGCCGCATGTGCATCCACCCAAGCTACCGAAACGGGGCCACGGCCCAACTGCTGTGGCGCGGCATCGCCCACTACGTCTTCCACCACGACGTGCAGCTGATGTTCGGATGCGCCAGCCTCAGCGGGACCGATCCGGACGAACTCGCGCTTCCACTCAGCTACCTGCACCACGCCCATCTGGCGCCCCCGGACCTGCGTCCCCGGGCACTCGAGAACCTCAGGGTTCCGATGGACCGCCTGGCACCGGACGCATTCACGTCGCGCGACGGCCTGAAGGCGCTGCCGGGACTCGTCAAGGGCTACATCCGGCTTGGCGGGTTCGTCGGAGATGGCGCCGTCATCGACTGGCAGTTCGGCACGGTCGACGTCTGCATGGTTGTGAAGACCGAACTGGTCAGCAAACGGTACCGCCAGCACTACGAGCGGGAAGCCGGAGTGAGCGAGTACAACTAGGCGATGGCAGAAGACCTCGCGCCCTCGCATGCGCGCGCGATGTTTCGGAGTGTTGCTTTCTTGATCTGGTTCCTGCTGCTCCTTCCCGTGCACCTGGTGGCGCTTGCCGGCGGTTCTCGCCTGTCGCGCCGGATACCGGTCTTCTTCCATCGGGGACTCCTGCACCTGTTCGGGGTCCGGGTCCGTCGCATCGGCCGCCCCAGCAACAAACCCCCTACCCTGTTTGCCAGCAACCACACCTCTTGGCTGGACATTGTCGTGCTCTCGTCCTTGGCACCGGTGTCGTTTGTGGCGAAGGCGGAAATCGCCGGGTGGTTCTTCTTCGGGTGGCTCGCGAAACTTCAGCGAAGCATCTTTATCGACCGTCGACGCAGCCAGGCGGTCGCCCACGGTGCCGAACTAACCCGTCGACTGGCGGACAGCGACAACATTGTCCTCTTTCCTGAAGGCACCAGCGGTGACGGCAATCGCGTTCTTCGCTTTCGGTCCGCGCTGTTCAATTTCGCGGAACGAGAGGTTCTACGCAGCCTGACGGTGCAGCCGGTCTCAATCTGCTACAGCGGGCTCAACGGCCTGCCTCTCGACCGCAGAAATCGCCCGCTCATCACTTGGTACGGTGGCATGGACCTGCTCCCACACGTTTGGAAGCTGCTGGGACTCGGGCACATGGAGGTCACCGTGAGCTTTCACCCGCCGCTGCCCAAGATTTCGGATCGGAAGCAGCTTGCTCGACTTGCGGAACGGAGCGTCGCCGATGGGCTAGCGCGGGCGCTGGCCGGGCGCGCCCGGGGTGCCGCAACCAAGGGTCAGCCGTCCACCGCATGACTGAACCGTCAACCGCACGCCAAGTGTACATTCGTACGTACGGCTGCCAGATGAACGTCTACGACTCGGAGCGGATGGCAGAGATGCTGGCCCCGCTCGGATACACCCGCACCGACGCCCCCGAGGCTGCCGACCTGATCGTCCTGAATACCTGCCATATACGCGAGAAGGCTGCGGAGAAGGTTTACTCCGACCTGGGCCGGCTTGTGCCGCTCCGGGCTACCGCCCGCCGCGCGGGTCGCCGCGTGCGCTTCGTCGTCGCCGGCTGCGTGGCCCAGGCGGAAGGGGCGGAAATCCGCCGTCGGCGCCCCGAGGTCGACATCGTGGTCGGCCCACAGACTTACCACCGGCTGCCGGAGCTCTTGGCCCAAGCCGACCGCGCGGGCAAGGCGCCGGTCATCTGTACGGACTTCCCGGCAGTGCGCAAGTTTGACGAATTGCCCTCCCGCAGCGGTTCGGGGCCGGCAGCGTTCCTCTCTGTCCAAGAGGGGTGTGACCGGTTTTGCACGTTTTGCGTGGTGCCGTACACGCGCGGAGCGGAATACTCGCGGCCAGTCGAAGACGTGGTCCGAGAGGCGGAGTCGCTCGTGGACCAAGGCGCCAGCGAGCTGTGCCTGCTCGGGCAGAACGTGAACGCCTACCACGGCTTGGATGCGGGCGGCACGGAGGTTTCGCTGGCCGGTCTGCTTCGAAGACTCGCGGAGATCGACGGCATCGTGCGGCTGCGTTACACCACTTCGCACCCCGCCAACATGACGGACGAACTGATCCGCGCACATGGCGACCTCGAACCCCTGATGCCGTATCTGCATCTCCCCGTCCAGTCGGGATCGGATCGAGTCCTGCGGGCGATGAACCGGGCCCACACCGCCGCTTCCTTCATGGCGACCGTCCGCAAATTACGTGAGGTGCGGCCTGATCTCGCGCTTTCGTCGGACTTCATCGTGGGGTTTCCCGGAGAATCGGAGCACGACTTCGAAGCGACCCTGCGGTTGGTCGAGGAAACCTCGTTTGCGGCCGCCTACTCCTTCCGCTACAGCCGCCGGCCAGGAACGCCGGCCGCCGTCTTGCCACACCAAGTGGCCGAGCCGGACAAGGCCCGCCGTCTATCGATCCTTCAGGCGCTGCTCGCCGATCAGCAGCACAGCTTCAATCGCGGTTTCGAAAACGCGACCGTGCCCGTCCTGTTCGAGCGTCGCGGCCGCCTCGCCGGGCAACTCACGGGACGCAGCCCCTGGATGCACGCGGTCCATGTCGACGCGGACGAATCTTTCTTGGGCACCATCCAACCCGTATTCGTCACGCGAGCAGGGCCGCACGGCCTGGCGGGGGTCTTGGCAGTCGAATGCGAGAACGCCAAAGGATGAGTAAGCAAAGCGAAGCGGTTCAAGTCTCGTTCCAAGACAATGCCCTGCTCGCCGAACTCTTCGGCGAAAAAGACGGCAACTTGCATCAGGTCGAACGCATGTTGGACGTGACGGTGTCGAGCCGCGGCAACACCCTGTCGATCACCGGCGCGGAGGCGAAGCGCGCCCGGGACATGCTCGCCGATCTTTATCGCCTGCTCGAGACGGGTCAGCGGGTGGGCAGACCGGAAATCGAAGCCGCCTTCCGCATGGGCGGGGCGCCCTCCCGCGCGGGCGACACGATCAAGACCGCAAAACGAAGCGTCTTCCCGCGCACAGTCCACCAAACGGAATACATCCGGGCCCTGCGCACCAAGCCGCTTACTTTCGGTGTTGGCGCCGCCGGTACCGGCAAGACCTACCTGGCGGTGGCGGTGGCCGCCGCCGAACTCCGGAGCGGCGCGATCGAACGGATCGTGTTATCACGGCCCGCCGTTGAAGCCGGCGAGCGACTGGGCTTCTTGCCTGGGGACCTCCGCGAGAAGATCGATCCGTATCTTCGACCCTTGCATGATGCGCTGGGCGACATGCTGCACCGCGATTGGCTGGCGCGGCGCATGGAAAAGGGGGTGATCGAAATTGCCCCGCTCGGCTTCATGCGGGGCCGGACACTCACGAACGCCTTCATCATCCTTGACGAAGCTCAGAACGCCACAACCATTCAAATGAAGATGTTCCTTACACGACTGGGCGAAGGGGCGAGAATGGCGGTCACCGGGGACCTCTCCCAGATCGACCTTCCGCCCGGCAGTCGATCCGGGTTGGCCGAAGCACTGCAGGTCACCGCAGGCCTCAAGGACGTAGCCCAGGTGCGCTTCAACGACCGGGACGTGATCCGGCCTCCTCTCGTTTCCGAAATCGTGCGGGCGTACGAACAGGCCGACGCGGGCGGCATCGTCGCTCCGCGCAAGCCCAAAGCATGAGCCGTGTCGTGCTGCAAATTGCGGATCCGCGTTGGGACGACCCCCAACTTACGGGGCTGGCGCAGGCCTGCGCAGCCCGTGCGATCCGAGGACATGGCTCGGAACGTGCCAATCTTCGTCTCACCAGCGATGCCGAGATGCAAAGATTGAACCGCTGCTGGCGCAACATTGACCAACCCACCAACGTCCTGTCGTTTCCGCAAGAAGACACGGTTTCACCTGTCGCAGCGGACCCGGAGTTGGGTGACGTCGCGATCGGGTTCGAGACCACCGAGCGAGAAGCGCGCGAGCGGGGCCTGCCCCTGAGCCACCACCTTGCGCATCTCGCAGTGCATGGCATGCTCCATTTGGTAGGATTTCGGCACGACACCGATCCGTCCGCGAAGTGCATGGAAGACACTGAACGCTTGATGCTTGCCGATTTCGGTATCGGCGATCCATACCTGGAACCGGGCGCCGGCCCCAAGTGACTGAGCCTGCCCATATCCAGTCCAGACCTCCGTTCTGGACATTTATTGCCGATCGCTACTGGAAGATGCTCGGGCGACCAACCGGCCGGGACGGGCGCATCCGACATACCGTCGAGACGGTCGGCCAGTTCCACGATCTGACACCGAAACAAGCCGGAATTCTGCGTCAGCTGCTCCGCCTCGGCACCATCGACGTGGAAGAAGTCATGGTGACGCGCAGCGAGATTGTTGCGGTGCCCGCGACCGCTTCGATCAAGCAGCTGATCGACACGGGCAGGCAAGCGGGACACTCCCGCCTACCGGTGTTCGACCGCGATCTTGACGACATCATCGGCATGATTCACATGAAGGACTTGCTGTCGTGGTGGGGCAAGAGTGACGGGTTTCAACTCTCCGACATCATGCGGCCCATTCTCACGGTCGCGCCCTCGACACCAGTCACGGAACTCCTTGGCCAGATGCAAAGTGAACGTTGCCACATTGCGATCGTCGCCGACGAGCACGGAGGCACTGACGGACTGGTCACGATTGAAGACCTGCTCGAGGAGATTGTCGGCGAAATCGAGGATGAACACGACCAGACTCCCCCGCCGGACCTTGTGGAAGTCGCGAAGGGGATCTACGAAGTAGACGGGCGGTACCCGATCAAGGAGTTCGAAGAGCAGGTTGGAATGCACCTGCGGACGGGTCGATTTGAGGACGTGGAGAGCATCGGCGGTCTGGTGATTGCCGTCGCCGGCGAGTTCCCGAGCGAAGGCGAGCATCTGGAACACAATGGACTTGAGTTCACGCCCGTGGACGTCAGCGACCGCGCGGTACTGAGGGTGCAGGTCTGCGCCAAGGGGCACCGCGTGTCCGGATAGCACCCGGTCCTCCCTGCGACTTACTTCGGCCCCCGGCTCGCATTGATGTGAGATCGCGGGACCAGAACCCAGATCCGACCTGAAGCGCGCATGTGTCCCGCCTGTTCCCGCGCCTGTACTCCATGTCCGAAGAACAGGTCCCCGCGCTGCCGTCCCCGAATTGCGGAGCCAGTGTCCTGCGCCAGCATCAACTGCGCGAAGACCGAATCGCCGCCGTCAGAAACGGGGACACGGGTCTCCACCCAGACCGGCAGATGCAGTGGGACATGAGCCGGATCCACTGCTATTGAACGTCGGGGGGTGAGGGGCACGCCCGCCGCGCCGATCGGCCCTGCCGCCGAGCGGGTCTCGAAGAACACGTAGGAAGTATTCTCCGCCATCAGCGAGCGCATCTCCTCAGGGTGCTCCCGCAGCCAGGCGGCGATGGACTGGAGTGAGATTTCGCTGGCGTCGATGGCCCCGCGCCGCAGCAATGTTCGACCGACCGCGTAGTACGGATGCCCGTTGGAGCCGGCGTAGCCGACATGCATGACTGAGCCATCAGCAAGGCGGACACGCCCGGATCCCTGGATGTGTAGGAAAAACGCTTCCACCGGGTCGAGAATCCAGACCAGCTCCAGGTTCCGGCCGGCCAGCGCGCCATTCTGAATCGATTCCCGGTCGGGCATCGGCACCAGCTGCCCGTTCTCTACGTGCCCCGTCAACCTGGTGCCGCGAAGCGACGGCCGAAATTCACCGAGATCAACTTCCACCAGCTCCGGCGGTCGCTTGTACAGGGGCTCCGCGCCCGGAGCCGGCGTCAGCTGGCCGGCGACCTCGGGCTCGAAGTAACCGGTAAACAGGGCGTCCGCTTCGGAATCCGCCGACAGGGACACCGGAGCAAACCAGCGTTCAAAGAAGGCCCGCCCTTCCTTTGGGCTCGTGATCGACGCCCCTTTCAGGGCCGAGCAAATCTGCTGCATGTGGCGGACCGGGCCGGCCTTTACGCCGAGATCGGTCTCGGGCGGCATCGCCGCTAGCTTGGCACAACTGTTGGTCAAGGCAGCGAGGGCCTCGGCCTGGTTGTCGCCCTGCCACCTGGGGAGATCGGCGAAGGTTACAGTTGACGCGGACCCGGACGGGGCCGGCACAACCGCCCCCGTGAACCTCGACCCCGGTGCGCAACCAACCTGCAGGATGGCAAGCGCGAGCCAGCCACTGGCTGCCAGTAGTCGACCGATTCCGGGTCCTCTTGCCAGCCTCATTCGCCGGTGCGAATGAGAATCCAGTTTGGATCGCCCTGGCTGACATCCCTGGAGAAGGTCCAGAGATCATTCGCACGGCCGGGAATGTCAGGGTCTCCGTCAACCACCACTCCGGCGGCATCACGGATCACCTCGATCTTCTCGCTCTCGAATTCGACCCGAACCACGGCGTGCGTGTTCTCCATCCAGGCACTTTCGATCGAAGCGTGCACGACCTTGATGTCTCTGACTTCCATCGCGTTGCCGTCCCGTTCCCGGTCAGTGATGGAGGCTTCAAAGCTGCGGTACACCGAAGCGGAGAGCAGTCGCTGCAGCGGTTCTCTCTCTCCAGCAGCAAACGCTCCAACGATCATTGCGAATGCCTGCCGTGCGCCTGCAAGGAAATGTTCCGGTTCGAACGACGAATCGGCAGCTTGCACCGCCGCCAAGCCGGTAGCCTGGCCCTGCGCACCGGCACGTCCGGTCTCCGGTGCTTCCGGCATCTCGGCTTCTGCCTCGATCTCCCCAGCTACCGACGCATCGGCCTGACTTGGCGAGTCGGAATTCGACGGCGCCTCGGGGGGCGGGCTTTCGTGACCTGTGCGGCGACCCAGCACTCGGTGCAGGCGGATCAGCAGGAAGCCCGTGATCACCGCGAACAGGAGGATGTCGAAATACTGCATGGGAGCGCGGTAATTCCTCGAAGCTGGCCGTCCAGCGATTGTTCCCGCCAACGGGCATCAATGTAACACAAGGCTCCCGCGGCGCGTGCGGCCGGTGGAGTCCTGCTTTCCCCAAGAGCTCGGCAAACGAGTCAGTCGAGGTACTTCTTCCAAATAGGGTTCGGCAAGCCTTGAAGCATCGCGCGGTGCGCCCGTGCTTCGTTCTCGTCAGGCACATACCGCCGCTCCGGCCAATTCGCCTCGGCCGCCGTCTCCGCCTGAAGGCCGGTGGCGACCGGCGTGGTGTCGAGCAGGAATGAGCCCTGACGACCCCCGGTCATTTCGATGTAGACCTCCGCCAGCAACTGCGCGTCAATCAGGGCGCCGTGTCGGTGGCGACGTACCGCAAGGTCGATTCCGTGGCGGCGGCAAAGGTTGTTCAGCGTTACGAATCCACCAGCGAGTTCCATCGTGTCCAGGATTTCCCGGCCGGACGACACACCTCCCTGGCCCACCCTCGCCAGCTCGGCGTCCAGGAAGCCAAGATCGAACGGGGCATTGTGGAAGAGCAGCGGCGATTCTCCCAAGAACTCGACGAACTGGTCCGCAATCTCTTCGAATGTCGGCTTGTCGGCCAGGAACTCTTCCGAAAGGCCATGGACTTGTCGGGCTTTCTCGGGAATGTCGCGCCTCGGATTCACGAACGTGTGCCAGGTACGGCCGGTCGGCACATTGTTGCGCAATTCGACGCAGCCGATTTCCACGACCCGGTGCCCTTCATCCGGCCGAAGGCCTGTCGTTTCCGTATCCACCGCCAGCAGTCGAGCCGTCATCGCCGCCCCCCCTGAACGCGAATTCCGTCGGCCGAACACGGTCTCATCGAATCGGCCTCGGCCGCCCGGTCCTGCGCGGTCCATGCCGACGCAGCGCCCGGCGGAGCGCCCTCAACGCCACCCGGAGCCCCTGCCCGGTTGGAATGACGGCATCGGCCCTCCGTTGCTGTTCCACCGTCGACATCTGCCGCTCCAGAATTCCGCGCAGCCGCGCTTCATCCATGTTCGGGCGCTGCAGTACCCGTTGACGTTGGAGGAATCGTGGAGCGGCAACGACCAACACGGCGTCACAGTGCATGTCTCCACCCGTCTCGAAGAGCAACGGCACGTCCAGCACGACGACAGCGGTCCGGGCCAGCGCCCAGCGACGCAGCCAGACGTTTCGAGCCTGAGCTACGTACGGATGCACGATTGTCTCCAGCTGCCTGAGAGCAGCACGGTCGGAGAACACCCGTTGCGCCAGTGCTGCCCGGTCGATCGCGTTTCCGCACACAGCCTCGGGAAAGGCGGCCAGCACGGCAGCCGTGGCCGCTCCGCCCGGCGCGGTAACGCGGCGGGCCACGGCATCAGAATCGAATACTGGCACACCGAGGCGTGCACAAAGTCCCGCTGTCCGGCTCTTTCCCATCGCGACGGTACCGGTAAGTCCAAGAACAACCACTACTTCTCCAGCGTCGCGAGCACATGCTTTCGAAGGTCCTGATCCACTACCGGGCGCACACCGAACCACCCCTCGAAGCCGGTGACTGCCTGATGAAGAAGCATTCCTAGACCGTCCACGGTCGCCAGTCCCCGACGCGATGCCCGGCGCAGCAACGCGGTCTCCAGCGGCACGTACACGATGTCCGCCACGACCGCTTCGTCCGCCAGGCCGGCAAGGTCAGGATCCAAGACCGGGCCGTTCCCCATTCCGAGTGTCGATGCATTGACCAGCAGGCCCGCGCCGGCCAGCTCCGCCTCGAGTTCACGAAGGCCCACTGCACGCACGCTTTCGAACTGGGCGGCGATGTGCTCGGCCTTGGCCAACGTGCGGTTGGCAATCACGATTTCGCCGTCCTGCTCGGCGCACAATCCCGCGACGATCGCGCGTGCTGCTCCACCTGCACCGACGACGACGGCTCGTCGGCCCAACCGGTGCCATTCCGGCCGTTGTTCATGCAATCCCTCGACAAAGCCGCCGACATCGGTGTTGGCTCCGATCAGACGTCCTTCCTTAACGAAAATCGTGTTCACGGCCCCCACGCTGCCTGCCAGCGCACTTTCCTCGTCGACGAGAGAACGCGCTTCCACCTTGTGCGGAACAGTCACGTTGCAGCCGCGGAATCCCAGTGCCGGCAGGGCTCGGAGTGCTGTCGCCAAGTGTCCCGGCCGCACTGGCAACGGTACGTAGGCCGCATTCAGCCGGTGTTTGCGAATCCAGTAGGAGTGAATCACGGGAGACAACGAGTGAACCACCGGCCAACCGACGATCCCAGCCAGCCGGGTTCCATCGGCCGAGGGTTCCGCCGAAGCTTGCTGGGTCATCAGGAATCCCGCCGCTTGCGCATGAGTTCCAGGACCGACGCTGACGTTTCCTCGATTGATCTTCCGGTTACATCGATGGTGGGCCAGCCCATGCGGGCATACATCCGGTTCGCTTCGATGACCTCGTCTCGAATGCGAACGCGGTCGGAATAGCTTGCATCAGCTTCCACACCAATGGTCGAAAGCCGAGCGCGGCGGAGTACGGACAGTCTGTCAGGAGACGTTGTCAAGGCCACGATCAGCGCGTTCCCGGTGCCTTCCATGATCCAGCGCGGAAGTTCGATACCAGGAACCACCGGTACATTTGCAACGCGAACGCCCCGGTTGGCCAGATACATCGAGGTGGGCGTCTTCGAAGTCCTGGAAACCCCTACCAGCATCACATCCGCATCTTCCGCCTGGGCGGCAAGTTGACCATCATCGTGGGTCAGTGCGAACTCCATCGCCTGGATCCGTCGAAAATACTCCCGGTCAATCCTGTGTTGAGCACCCGGCTGGCTCGCAGCCGGTTCCACTCCCAGTACCGTGGCCAGAGTAGCGACCACGGGATCAAGTATCGCCAGCGCCGGTACCCGCATCCGACGGCACTCCGTCTCGAAAACAGTGCGGAGTTCGGAATCCGCCAACGTGTAAAGGGCAATCCCGCGATGCTTGTCGACCTGCTTCAGGACGCGGTTCAGCTGGGAGCGAGTGCGGACAAGGATTGCGTTGTGTTCGACCGTTTCGACATCCCGAAAGTAGGTAGCAGCAGCGCGAGCAACGGTGTTAACGGTCTCACCTGTGGAATCCGACACGAGATGAATGTGGAAAGGGCTACGGGAAAAAGCCTTGCGCATCTGTGGAAAATTTCCGAAGAAAGCCTTGCGTGATTCTGCCGCCAGATATTCCTCAACCCCTTAAGGGTTCCGCACAGGTTATACGATACGACCGACAGCAACGACGAAACCATGAAAACCCTGCCGTGATCGGTTTCACACAGGCTTCATCCGTTACCCTGTGATCACTCAACTATCGGTTGGACAATGAGTTGCAACCGTTTTCCGACGTTTATTCGCAAGGACATGATCAGCTGAACCGATCGTCTTGGTCTTTGGAAAAACCCTGCAAAAACATCTGATTCCGACAACCAACAGGTCAACTATAATCGATTATTTGTACAAACAACCTAGTATTTTAGTTTGCATCCTGAGTGAAGAACGCATATATCGTGCTGGCGCCATCACTGTTTTTCTGGGGATTATATACCCACGTTGACATAGCGGCCCCTTCCGCCTAGCCTGCCGCCT